>JAQBGS010000214.1:0-7052 GCA_032128535.1 Nitrospirota bacterium | reverse complement strand
GGTAATCCACCCACAATTCTTGATTTCCTAAATAGTGCTCGTCTTGGAAAATTCGCTGTGTGCGCAATTGGGTATAGCCCCGCTCTTGTAAGACTTCAATAAGACGCTGCAAGGCGGCTTCCTCTGTGGCCACGGAATCCACATCAATCTGCAAGGCTTCATATCGCAGGCGCGCCTGATAGGCGACTCCTTGTGCAATGACATGCGCTTGACGATTGAAGCCTCGCTCCCGATCATCAACCCCGGCAATGTGATACACGTTAGTTATTGAAGATTGTGCATCCATTATTCTTCACACCGTCAATGCCGAGTTTCTTGCTTTTTCCCATTTTTATGCTTTCATTAGAGGAGATCGGCTTCTTATAATACGCACTCATTTTTCCTAGGGTTATCCACCACATGGCATCATCATCTGATTGACGATTAGCGCCCGTCTTCACGGAAAGGGTCGACACGCCTATGAGTCGCAGTATTCCTCAGGAACTCGCACAGAATTTCCTCAATCACACTCCCGCTTGGTACAAAGTCACGATCCTGGCATTTCTCATTCTCAATCCGGTGTTGATCCTCACAGTGGGCCCCTATGTCACCGGCTGGGTCCTGATCCTGGAATTCATCTTTACCCTGGCCATGGCTCTGAAAAGTTACCCCCTCCAACCGGGTGGCTTGCTCGCCATTGAAGCGGTCTTACTGGGTATGACCACGCCTGCCATGGTCTACCATGAAACCGTGAATAATTTCCAGGTCATTCTGCTCCTGATGTTCATGGTGGCCGGTATTTATTTCATGAAAGATCTGCTGCTGTTTCTCTTTACCAAAATTCTGTTGGGTGTTCGATCAAAACACTGGCTCGCCCTGCTATTTTGCCTCATGGGTGCGTT
Source organism: Nitrospirota bacterium (assembly GCA_032128535.1). Taxonomy (GTDB): domain Bacteria; phylum Nitrospirota; class Nitrospiria; order Nitrospirales; family UBA8639; genus Nitrospira_E. The sequence goes on along the minus strand of JAQBGS010000214.1, from coordinate 6,171 downwards.
TCTTTCGGCCTTTTTGGATGCCCTCACCGTCACCGCCGTCATCATTGCCGTCGCGACCGGGTTCTACAGTATTTATCACCGAGTGGCCTCAGGCAAGTCCTCGCATGCCTCGCACGATCATACCAGCGACCAGGAAGTCCACGAGCTCAATCGAGAGGTTCTGGAGAATTTTCGCGGCTTTTTGCGCAATCTCATGATGCATGGCGCCGTGGGCACGGCCTTGGGCGGTGTCTGTACCTTGGTGGGCGAACCGCAAAATCTGTTGATTGCGGATAGGGCTGGCTGGGAATTCATGGAATTCTTTTTTCGGATGGCCCCCGTCACCTTTCCTGTTTTTATCATGGGCTTAGCCACCTGTCTCCTCGTCGAAAAGCTACGGTGGTTCGATTATGGATTTCAACTGCCAGACCCCGTGCGTCATATTTTAGTGGAATTTGAAACCGAGCAAGAGAAGCGACGGGATAACGATGATAAGGCGAAACTCATCGTGCAAGCGGTGGCCGGCATTTGGCTCATTATCGCCTTAGCCTTTCACCTTGCCGAAGTGGGCATTATTGGCCTGACCGTCATCGTGTTCATTACCGCGTTGAACGGCATTATCGAAGAGCACCAGATTGGGGAAGCCTTTAAAGAAGCGTTGCCGTTTACAGCACTGTTGGTCGTCTTTTTCGCGATCGTGGCGGTGATTCAAGACCAGAATTTATTTGCCGGGATTATCGGCTATGGTTTGAGTTTGGATGGCACACACCAGATCGGTATGTTCTATTTGGCCAATGGTATTTTGTCCGCCATTAGCGACAACGTCTTTGTGGCCACGGTCTATATCAATGAGGTACTGCGTGCCCTGCAGGCGGGAACCATCACTCGTGACCAGTTTGATTTACTGGCGGTAGCCATTAATACTGGCACCAATATTCCCAGTGTGGCCACGCCCAATGGACAGGCGGCTTTTTTGTTTTTGTTGACCTCGTCACTGGCGCCCATCATCCGCCTATCGTATGGGCGTATGGTGTGGATGGCCCTGCCCTATACCATCGCCATGACCCTCGTGGGCCTGCTGGCGGCCTATGTCCTCCTAGAGCCGACCACCAGTTTTCTCTATGACGTTCAGCTGATTCAACATCATTCAATATCAGGAAGCGAAGCAGGAGGCGCAGCCCATCATTAAGATGGGCTTACCCTGTCTGGCAGGAACGTAGGGAGGTAAATCCTCCGTAGCTATTTGGCAAGGGTTGCAACTGTCTTGTTATCCTGTACCACTCGTTCAGGATAGAGCACAATTTCCACCCGACGGTTTTGTGCTTGGCCCTCCTCCGAATCATTGGCGACAGCCGGTCGTGTGTCCGCATATCCCGTCGCCGCAAATTCTTTAGGATCCATCCCAGTCTGCTCAATTAAATATCTGAGAACGGTCGTAGCCCGTGCCGTCGATAATTCCCAGTTCGTCGGATACTGTTGTTGCAATCGACCATAAATGGGATTGTTGTCCGTATGGCCTTCTACCTGAATGTTTTTGTTCGGCAACGTGGCCAATACTTCGCCGACTTGTTTCATGATATCTAATCCCATTGGAGTCAGATGCGCTTCCCCGGATTCAAATAAGATTTGGCCGAGCATCGTTAAGACCAACCGATCCTGATGTTGGGTGACCATTAAGCTCTTTCCAAATTTTTCTTCAAGCGCTTTCGTAATTCGTTCAATTTCCCTTCCAACCGTTTGCACCTCACCCCTCACTTTGGCCAATTGGGCCTCTTGCGCTTCGCGGGCTGTCCGGACTTCTTCAAGTTCCTTTTTAAGCTGTTCAACATGGCGCAAGCGTGCTTCCAACTTTTGCATTTCTTCTTCTAATTGCTCGTTCTGTGTGCGCAATTGCGAAAAATCGCTCAGTTGAGACGCGAGCGTCGAACGGACGTTCCGGAAAGCTTGAGCTAAATCATCAAAATCCACTCCGTCCTCGTTCATGCCGACTGCATAACTCGCTGGTGTGGCCCCTGACAATTTCCCGAGTCCAGAAACTTGCGAATACAAAGCTTGCAGTTCCTCTTTTAACGCTTCTAAATTTTTCTCTTTGATCTGTTCTTGAACCTCGACAGCCGCTTCCAGCTCTTGGTTGGCTTCTTGGAGTTGCGCGACGGTAGCGTCTTTCTCTTGAACAACCTGTTGGAGTCGTTCGACTTCTTGGGCTGAATTCTGATGAGTCATTTCTAACTCTTCTATGGCCCGCTCATGAGCCTGTTGGCTGAAACAGCCTAGAACCATGGTACCCATGAACATGACACACATGAATTTGATCGTATTCATAGACTTACTCCTTCGCATGATTTTCCAATCACCCCACAATCCTGCCTAACCAAACTCCAGATTTCTCGACTCATTCGGATGCTGGCGCAGGAGTATTGATCTCCTGACGAATGGGCTCCCACCCTTGCACTTCTAAGCATTTTTCAATCCGTCCTTCATCCAATCCAACCGCCCGCTGGCGTCACCCACCGAAAGAAGGGAAGAACACACATCACGTGCTCTTTGCCCTTTTCGGTTTCCGTCGGTCTAACCTTGAGGCAACCAGGGAGAAACATCAGAAATACCTACCAAAGGCCAGAATCTAGGCTTGAATTGAACCAGGCAATGAAACATGGTCAGATTGCCTCTGTAATTAATCAACCATTTAGAATTTCGGATTTTTGCAATGGGAGGCGCCTAGGTCGACGAGAAAAAAACGCCATTATTTGGAACTGCCAGCCGGAAGTTCTAGGTAGCCATTGCTTTGTTTAAGGGGAAGCTGTTGGAAGAGGCGTGTCGAGTGACCGGGCAACCTGCCCAAATACTTAAAGGGATGGAAGGAGATGTTCCAGCGGGAAGGCTAGACCACTTTTCAGATTTAATGAGTCTTCCTACGAAAAGGTGCTAGAGGCCAAAAGCTAGTCGCTGAAAACCATGAAAGCCAAAAATGTCTCCATAAATACGTGCCCGATTTATTGAAGAAAATACACTCCAGAAAACGAAGGTCAGGGAACTTCCCGATCCCACTACGATTCCCCGTCACGTTAGCGCCATGTTCTTTTAGACTGTTCATTTGCTCTTTAATGCTCCCCCGTCTTTGCTTTGGTTCCTAAGAAAATGTATTCATTCAAACAATGCGCGTCATCAAGGTTCTTGCAGATTGGCCACAAGATCCCGGAGAGAAACCAAGCCCACCACGACCTGATTCTGTGAGACAAGGAGGTGGCGAACTCCACCATCTTTCATCATGTGAATCGCGTCCTCTAGTGGCCAAGAGGCCTCGACCAAAATCATGGGACTGGTCATCACGGTATCAACTGTGGTGACGGTCAAATCCAGTTCTTGAGCGACCGCTTTGCGAATGATGTCGGTTTCGGTAATCAACCCGATAATTTCTTCCTCCTGATCCCGCATCAGTTCCCCATGACGGACCACCACGAGCGACCCCACTTGCCCATCTCGCATCTGCCGTGACGCCATTATGATATTTCTGGTGGCCTCAATCTTTTGTAACGTGGTGGTCATAACATTGGCTAAGGTTTTCATTGGGTTTCTCCTCGTCACAAGACCGGTGGAAAAAGATCACCCGAACACTTCCTTGCTCTGCCTTTTCACAGCTCCCCCCCCATCCAGAGAGGCCACTCCCATACATCGGCGGATTATATGTCCAAGGCTTCACGACTTATTTACGACAGAAATATTGGTTGGTTATCTCTACTCTAAACAAGGTTTTTTGCTAACGACAGACTCCGAATACGCTTCCCAAAGGAGACGCCTTATGCTTAGCGCAGCCAAAACGCCACCTAACTCTTTGGTCGATAGCCCCTCCTAAAGGTTATCACCTAGAAACCGACAAGATAGAACATGCCCCTCGCTGTAACCGTTCAGCCTCAACAAGAAGAAAGTGCGACTCTCCGTACACGTCTCAACACTCAGCTAGATCAGGGTTCATTGGATCTCCCATTGCTGCCTGTGGTGGCCAACAAAGTTCTTCAGCTTTCTGGCGACCCTAATGCCGATGTCAACAAGCTCTCATCACTCATTCAGCAGGATCAGGCGTTAGCGGGACAAATTCTGCGCATCGCCAATTCGCCAGCTTATCTCCCGCGATCTCCCATTGTTTCTCTGCAACAGGCTGTGGCCTGGCTGGGCATGAATATGCTGGCTGGGCTCGCTTTTTCCGTGTCGGTCCAAAGCGGCGTATTTGCGATTAAGGGCTACGAAAAGGAAATCCGTCGCTTATGGAGCCATGCGTTGGCTACCGGCCTGTACGGGAAAGAGATTGCTCGCCGCCTTCGCCATAATGTGGAAAACGCTTTTCTCTGCGGCTTACTCCATACCATTGGCAAACCCGTTATCCTCCATCTTCTCCTGACATCTCAACCAAACCAGGAAAGCTCGACTTCTTGGGCCGTCCTCGAACCACTCATGCAGGAATGTCATATTTCAGCAGGTACCAAATTGGCCGAATTCTGGAAATTACCCGACCCGGTACAAGAAGCCATTCGCCTGTATCCTGATCAAACCTATAGTCAAGCGACTTCCCCAACAAAGGGTGCCATCATCACTTGTCTCGCGGATCATTTAGCATCCTATTGCTTAGGAATATCTTCTTTTGAGGAAGAAGCCCTTCGCGCTTTACCGGTCATTCAAGATTTGAATTTTTACCCTGATGATGTGGATGCTCTCTTAGAGTTAGGCGAAGGTATTCATCAAAGCGTGGAGGCCTTCCTCGTATGAGTTCTTCGACAGACTATGATCTCATTGTGATTGGCAGTGGCCCAGCCGGGCAGAAAGCCGCCATTCAGGGAGCCAAGTCTGGGAGACAGGTCGCCCTCATCGAACAGAATCGAGAAGTCGGCGGGGCTTGCGTGTACCAAGGCACCATTCCGAGCAAAACGTTGCGTGAAAGCGCGTTACAAATGATGCAATTCCTCCAAGCCACTGATGTGTTCGAATATCGCATGCGGGACGATGTGAAAATCGCCACCCTCATGACTCGCTTGGATAAGGTAGTACGGGCACATGGGGCATTTATGACGGAACAGGTGGCTCGCAACGGCATCGAACGATTGCATGGACGAGCGCGGTTTCTGTCTGATCGAGAAATACAGGTCAAAGGGCTTGATGGGACCTCCACGACAATTGCCGGACATACTATCGTGATTGCCACAGGGTCTCGCCCCCGCGTTCCCGATCATATTCCCATCGACCATGAACATATTTTGGACAGCGACTCCATTCTGTCATTGGTCTATTTACCCAAATCGCTGACCGTTCTTGGTGGAGGCGTGATAGCCAGTGAATATGCCTCGATCTTTGCTCTCTTAGGCGTTCAAGTCACCATGATCGACACGGCTGACCGACCACTCAAATTCTTGGATCAAGAACTCACCGACCAATTTTGCGGGGCCTTTGAAAGCACCGGAGGCTCCTATCACGGACAACAGAAAATCCAATCGGTTCAATGGGACGGTTTTTCAAAAGTGATTACTCGATTGGAAAATGGGGAAATATTCGAGAGTGAAAAAATGCTGGTGGCGCTAGGGCGTGTCGCCAATCTTGAACATCTGGATATCCAATCCGCCGGACTGGAACCAACCTCTCGTGGTCTCATCTCAGTCAATGAACATTGCCAGACAACCGTTCGCCATATCTACGCTGTGGGCGATGTGATTGGGCCCCCTTCTCTTGCGTCGTGCTCCATGGAACAAGGCAGGCGAGCCGTCTGTCATGCCTTAGGACTTGATTCGGGCGATGCCCCTGAACATATTCCGATGGGCATTTACACCATTCCCGAGATGTCGAGTGTCGGACTCAGCGAACAAGAGGCGGTAGAAAAATTTGGTGGAGCCCTTATTGGTCGAGCCCGTTTTCATGAAATTGCCCGCGGACAAATATCAGGTATGACAAATGGTATGTTGAAATTGGTGGCCGATGCCAAAGGAGAGAAACTGCTGGGTATCCATATTGTAGGCGAAGGCGCCACGGAATTAATTCACATTGGGCAAATGGGGTTACTGCATCATATTGATATCGACCGTTTTGTTGAAAATATCTTTAATTTACCTACCCTCGACGAAGCCTACCGCGTCTCCGCCCTCGTCATCGCCAAACAACGGAAGAATTAAAAAAATTGATGCCATGACTATATGGCGTATGCTGGGCCTT
>JAQBGS010000213.1:0-4471 GCA_032128535.1 Nitrospirota bacterium | reverse complement strand
CACCGCAAGTGCTTGAGCCCCCGTATTTCCTGATTGGCCGGCTACCACCGGGAGTAAGATGGCCAACGCGGTAAATTTCGCAATGGTGTCCTCAAATAATCCTACGACAAAAGCCGCCAAAAAAGCCGTGAGGAGATTGATTTGCAGCCAGGGCAAGCGTTTTCGAATAGCAAACCATGGCGGCGAAAGGGCTCGTTCGTCTTTGCTGGCACCCACCATGGTCTGCATGCTGATGGTGGCTTCCTCTTTTTCAACCTGAATAATGTCTTGACTGCGGATCACGCCCAGTAACCGGCCATCTAAATCCGTTATCGGAATCGTCAGCACCTTCCATTCTTGACAAATTTCCACCACCTGTTCCTGATTTTCGAGTGGGTGAATGGTTGGCAATTCCTGCTTCATTAATGTCCCAAGTTTTTTCTGGGGAGGAGCCAAAAATAAATCCCGTAGGGGAAGGATGCCAACCAAAACTTGGCGACGATCAATGATATAGATCTCATTCAGGTGATGGGGCGCATGCGTGCGAACCTGTTGGATCGCTTCCTCGACTGTCAGATCCTCTGGAAGGGCAAAAAAGCGTACGTCCATGAGCAGACCGACCGATTCTTCCGGGTACTCTAAAAACGGGGCAATCTCTGCAGCTATCGTGAGAGGGAGGGACTCTAATATTTCCAGGCGCCGTTTTTCTGGTACTCGCTGGAGGAGCGAGGCAACCAGGGTTGGTGGAGAATGCGTGATGACGTCGTGAAGGCGATCTGGAGACATGGCCCCAAAAATTTCTGCGGCGAGGGATGGGGTCATGGCAGAGAGGAGTTTGGCGATATCACGGCTCGGGACATCGTGAAAGACCTGTAGGACCTCATCCGGTGGATAGGATTCACAAACATGCGCCGCTTCCTCAGGAAATCGAGAAATAAATGTTTGGGGCATTTCGTCGGTTGGGTTGATGGTCGTCATGGGGTCTCCTGTCCTTCCGGGGAAGGCGGCATGGCGTTGGAGGAATCCAGAACATCTCCCAATGCCGTCATTAAGCCGATACCGGAAAGAGAATACGCTTCCCAGAGTTGCAAGAGGGCATCAGAAAGAAATTCCCTTCTGGGGTCATCGTGCCTGGATTGAAGATATTTCCTGAGCGTTCGATGGCGGAGTGCGCCAATGAAGGTTTTATCGAAATCGATCACTGGGAGGCTGTCGTATTGTGCCCATGCAGGATGTAACAACACATCCTGTGCATAGGCCGAAGCTGGTATCACCTTGACGTGAGGGTTCATCATCGATTCAAGCGAACAGGCTGGTGCAGCTGCCAGAAGCTCTTTCATGACGATCACTCCGCAAAGGAGGGTTCGATGATCAATAATGTACAAATAGTAAATGGCGTCATGCATAGCGTGTGCGACGCGTTGTAAGGCTTGGCCCACGGTGATGTCCGGAGGGAGGGTGAGCACATGGGGATCGGCCAGGCTCCCGGCGGTCTGTTCCGGCAAGTGAAGGGTTCGGCGGAGAAAGGCCGTTGCCTGTGGGTCAAGGAGTTCCAGGAGACGCTCCTGTGTCGGGGAATCAAATTGTCGGAGGACTGCCCGCGCCGAACTGGGGGACAATCGACTGAGAATGCTGGCGCTGGTTGCCGGCGAATATTGTTTGAGTATGGTGGCCGTGGGGCCGGGTAAAAAATACTCTAAGAGTGCGGCCCCATGTTCAGGCTCCATGTTTTGTAAAATAGCTCCGGTCGTTTGGGCGGGAAGTTCTTCCAGGTACCGGGCCGCCTCTAAGGGGTGTTCCTGAATAAAGCGTTCTCGAAGATCTTGGGTTAATGGCATGGCGTCATTCCTCGACAGGATTAATGATACTGGCGACTTCCGTAAATTGAGCTGCAGGAATCACCACTCGTCCACGCTCTGTATCAAGCACTACTACCATTGGGGTCACGGCGGTGACGATACCATAGTAGCTCCCCACTTGAATTTTTTCTCCCATTCGGACAATGGGTTGAATGTAATGGGCGGCAATCAAATTTTTGACTGCTGAACGAGAACCAAAACCAAATGACAATGCTGCCCCGGCAATGAGGCCTCCCACGACGAGTACGATGATTTGATTTAACAGCGACGTGTCAATCCCAAGCTCATTGATGGCGGTGACGAGGACCAGGAGGGTGGCGGCGATATACACGGTTTGAGCGATGATCATTCCTTGTCGTATTCCAGAAGATTCGCAAGCCAGGGAAATAATGTCGCGCACGAAGTTGGTGGCCAGAAGGCCTAGGACCAAAATAAGAATGGCCATCCCCATTTTGGGCAGGTACTGCACCAGAGCAGTCAAGGTTTCAGACAACAGGGCGAGACTCAGGACTTCGGTGGCAGAAATCAAAAAGAGAAGAAAGACCAGCCAAAATCCCAGGAGGCCGACTATTTGAGAAATGGTTTTTTTGCTTCCGGTTTTATGAAGCAGAGAGAGGAGGCCAGTCCCACTCAGTAACCGATCCACGCCGATCATAGTCAAGACTCGACTTGTTCCGGCTTCCACGATTTTCCCCAAAAGAATTCCCAGCCCCAACAACAGCAATGCCCCGATGCTTTTAGGAAGAAAGGTCATAAATAATTTAAAGCTCGCTTCAAAGGATTCTTCGAGAGTTGTCGTCCAATTGGCAATATCCATGTGAATTCCCTCCTGAAAATTATGTGGAACACAACAGCACGTCAAGTCGCATTTCCAGCTTGGCTAGAATGGTGAACGGTCAAGAATGAGGCTCATCTCAAAGGCCGTATATGGCCGGAATCCATGTGAACAGTTTTCTGTCTACTTCATAGGCTGTGCTACCCGAGTTCCCATCATGGCCTTTTTGCAGCGTATTTTCCTGAAGGGGCTTCTTTCGCGTTCTTCCTTAAGAGTACTAATTGAGCGCGGGGGTGTTGGTTGCTGATTTCTCCGGTGATGCTTCCACCGAAGGCGGAGAATCCAACTGCGATTCCGTCGGAGTGGTGAGTTCCACTGACGAGGGTGAGGGAGGGACAGTTAGCAATGTAGAGCTTTGGCCATGGACCTGAGGCCCTTGCTTATTAACTTTGAGGACAGGCGGATCATTCACAAAGGGTTCATATTGCCTCACGTCCAACGTGATCGAGTCCTGTTCCTCCACCAGTAGAGCAATTTCAGCCACGTGTTTCCGAAAGGTCGCCAAGATTGTTCCATCTTGAGTGGTGATCGTCATCAATAACCGATCCTGATCCTGTTGTTTGTGGGTGACGATCCCTTCTAGCGGATGGAGCGGTTTCTTCATGAAACCTGGCAGATACGGTTCCATGTACTGAGTGGCCAGAAACGGTCCACTCAACCCTAAGCCCAATCCCAAACAAAATACTGTTATAGGGATGACCCATGCTTTCATGGTTTGTCCTCCCTCGTGGGTGGTTCAGGTGTTGAAGATTCTTCTTCTTCTCCATCTGAAGGTTTTTGTTGCCCACGAATGAATGTTTCTAGGCGACCGAGCGCATCGGCAGTCATGTCGCGGGCTCCTTTTGCAGCTTGATCGCTTTTCGAACTCAGTTCTTCCATTTGATGACGAAGATCATGGATGCCGCCGGTTCGTTGGAATGCCATGATGGCAATGACCAATGCGACGATGGCGACTAGTAAGGTGAAGACGTCCATAGTGTTCTCCTTTGGGGTGAGTGCCTCATGTGAATCATGAAGTTTGGTTGAACAATAGAATTATTTATATTTTTGTCAAGTGGTCTGAGGTAAATCGAAGTAGGAATGATTTTTTTGACCTTTTCTTCCAGTATTCCTAAGTATTCTTTCATTGGTGATTATTTGTATTTGACGTATGGAGTTCCTTTGATCCCTGTCCAATAAGGGCATGATCGGTGAAATTTTCGTAGAGAGGCATCAAAAGTTGCATTGGAGACAGAGCGGTGTAGAAAATCAATGAGAACAGGTACGCATCAAGATAGACGCGAGAGTGATAACCCGCGCAGCAGTGTAGCCATGCGCTTATGGCTTCTCAAGTCAGAATAGTATCCATAGGAATTCCCCTGTTGTGGGCTCAAGTCTCTAAGCCTCCACCGAGGAAATAGGAAGAGGCAAAGGTCTTCGAACATGAAGATCCCGTTGAGGAAAAAGAATTTCGACCCCATTTTGCCTGAATTATTTACGATGGCGCAGTTGATGTCGGATTGGATCTGCCGGCGGCCTTGCGGATCTCCCACCCAGGCTAAGAGACGCCTGTTCCATGCGGAGTCTCCGAAACTCATCAACCTCGCTTGTGGCTCTGGGTGAGACAGGATCCTGGGGTGTTCTTTTGCGGCTACCAACAGGGAATGCATGACGGTATCCATATCAGAGCTATAGGAAACGCCCACTTCAATTTCGAGCCGTGTTTTCGGATCGCCATGTGACCAATTGGTGACGGTGGAGGAGATGAATTCGGAATTGGGAACGACAATGGCCACATTGTTGAGCGAGCGAATGGTGG
>JAQBGS010000212.1:0-3105 GCA_032128535.1 Nitrospirota bacterium | reverse complement strand
GTAGGTCAACGGATCCAAGTCGGTAATCCTGAGGGCGTAGGCGACGAGACTGCCTGCAGCAGAGCCTCGTCCCGGCCCTACGGGTATTTTTCGGGATCGGGCAAAATTAATGATGTCCCAGACGACGAGAAAATAGCCTGCATAGCCCATCCCATTTAATACTGATAATTCGGTGGTCAAGCGATCTTGGTAGGCCTCCAGTGGAATCGAGGTAGGACGTTCGCGCAAGCGTTCACGAAGTCCCTTTTCAGAAAGATACAGGAGATAGGATTCATGCGTTTGGCCCTCGGGCACGTGATAGTCCGGGAGATACGTTTTTCCCAATTCAAGGGTTAGGTCACATTGCTCGGCGACTTGTGTGGTATGTAAGACGGCTCGAGGAAACTCTGCAAACTCCGCGACCATTTCCTCGGTCGATTTCACGTACAACTGATCCGTATCGAATTTCATTCGATTGGGATCTTTGAGCGTTTTACCCGTTTGCAAACACAGCATGATTTCATGGGGGCGGGCATCACGTTTCGTGAGGTAATGACAATCATTGGTGCCGACCAAGGGGATACCAAGTTTCTGATGAATCTCCATCAGGCCGCGATTGGCAATTTGTTGTTGCTCTAATCCGTTGGCTTGCACTTCGAGATAATAATGATCTTTGCCAAAGATAGACCGGTATTCATCCGCAACCCGCATCGCCCCTTCGAGGTCGTGTTGCCCGATTAATTGCGGCACTTCACCGCTCAAACACCCCGAAAGGGCAATGAGCCCTTCGTGATGTTCTTGTAACAGCTCTTTATCCATTCGAGGTTTGTAATAAAACCCTTCCAGGTAGGCTTTGCTGGAGAGTTTGATGAGGTTGTGATAGCCCACTTGATTGGTCGCGAGCAAAATCAGATGATAATACTCAGTGTGCGCGAGGTGGCCGGATTTTTGGGAGCGGCTACCTGGGGCCATATAGGCTTCGCAACCGATGATAGGCTTGATGCCGTGGTTCTTGGCTTTTTGATAAAAATCGATGGCCCCAAAGAGGTTGCCGTGGTCCGTCATCGCGACGGCCGGCATCCCATACTCTTTCACCTTCTGAAAGAGTGGAGTGAGTTGGTTGGCTCCGTCAAGGAGGCTATATTGCGTGTGAAGGTGTAGATGAACGAATTCTGAAGACACGGATTTGGTCCTTGAAAAAATTCTAGTGAGCACGTTTTATGAAGTCAAATGGTGCCGTGGGTTTCCAGTGTCGGCTCGTTCACACATGACTTGATGGCGATGACATATTTTGTGAGCCTACGATACAGACATCGTTCATGATAGTCGAACGTCATCCCAAGAAAATGGGTATAAAGATGTGGATAAATAGAGTAAGGACTTCTGGCATTCAAGAGAGACGACGTGTTTAGCACTTTGCCCATTTCCTGAGCATGGTAGGAAGCCAAACCAAGACTACTAGCGGTGGGGTCAATAATGCTATTCAAGGAAAAACACTTACTTATTTTAATGCCATGAAGATGAGATAAACCGTATGTCAAAAAAATGGAACTGATAGGGTCGATACTCTGTTGACTTTTTTGGAAAGGAGGCATTCATGATTTTAACCACCACGCCAAATATTGAAGGACACCGTATTACGGAATATTTAGGAATTGTCACCGGTGAAGCGGTACTCGGCACGAATTTTTTTCGTGATTTTTTTGCGAAGGTTCGGGATGTGATCGGGGGGCGATCTGGAGCCTATGAAAAAGAATTAGCTCGTGCGCGAGAAACCGCTTTCCGTGAAATTCAAGAGGAAGCGTTAGAGGTTGGGGCAAATGCCATCGTAGGAATCGACCTAGATTATGAGGTGATGGGGGAGAACGGAAGTATGCTCATGGTCAGTGTCAGTGGGACAGCGGTGACCATCACCTAAGTGGGAATGTTGAAAAAACCCGCCAGCTGCGTTCTCGCGATTTTGCCGTGCTCACGTACTGGAAGTACGCTCCGCGCGCCAAAATCGCTGCGGCCTTGCTGGACGACTTTTTTGATCATTCCCCGTGGCTTATACTGCCATTGAATTCTTCTAGAGCTATACGGGATTTTTGGGTGAAATTTTCAATAGGCCCTCAATCGTAAATAGCGACGCCCCTCTCGAGGGGTGGTGATCTTGAAAATTCGGATCAACGATTTTGAGAAGGAAAATCAATATTAGTAACTTTCACCTACATAAAAGACTTGACTCGACTGAGAATTGACCGATAAAATATTCAAAGAATCTTGAACAAAATAGAAAAAGGTCATGTTTGAAGAAGAAGAGAATGTTTGAATTTGAAAGGCCGGGACATTATCACGCAAGGAGGATCTCATGAAAGCCAAAAAAGGTGTCGTCGAATTTCTCAATAAAGTTTTGACGAACGAATTGACCGCGATTAATCAGTATTTTCTCCATGGAGAAATGTGTGGAAATTGGGGCTATGAATTGCTGCATAACGAAATTCGCAAGCATGCGATTGATGAAATGAAGCATGCGGAGGAAATCATCGAGCATGTCCTGTTTTTGGAAGGATTCCCAAATCTCCAGCGGTTAGGAACGTTGAAGATTGGTGAAACGGTACCGGAGCAATTTAAATCAGATTTGGGGTTGGAGCATGAGGCGGTCAAATTGTTAACCGAAGCGATTGAGCATTGCGTAAAGGTGGGAGATTTCAATACTCGGGCGAAGCTTGAAGTCATTCTCACGAGTGAGGAAGCGCATATCGATTGGATTGAGACGCAAATGGAAACGATAAAACAGGTGGGAGTCGAGAATTATCTCAGTCAACATATGCACAAAGAATAATTCAACCCGTCTGTGTGTCACTAAAAGAGGCTTCCCGAGATTGATACCCAATCTTGGGAAGCCTCTTATTTTATGAGAGTAGTGCTGGTGAGTCTGTCTAGAGAAAGCTCTACATGAACCAATGCGAATGTTGGGAGATGACGTAACCTCCCAACAGGATAGTGCCGATTCCTACCACACCTTGAAGGCTCTGATGCACCCATGTGAGGGAACGAGCGGAGTACCAGAGTGGAATCGCAATCACGACGGACAGAATGCCCATGCCCAGTATAGAACCGACTCCAAAAATAACCATATAGCCG
>JAQBGS010000211.1:0-5031 GCA_032128535.1 Nitrospirota bacterium | reverse complement strand
ATCCGTTACCCGCTCCACGCCCTGCCTATGCGGTGTTGACGTCGTTGCAGGATCCTTACCTCACGTTGCCTCCTTGGGAAGAAGGCGTTCGGGATTTTGCCTCTCAATGGAAAGGCCAAAACCCATGATTCCCTCTAGTTGTTTTCTGAGCATGAAGTGGAAACTAGCCTGACCCATGGGATAGTTCGAGGCGATTGCCTTAGCGGTCATTCAAGGACTCACCGAATTTCTCCCAGTCTCCTCTTCAGGACATTTAGTTATGGCCCAGCATTGGCTTGGGCAATTTAGTGAGACAAGCTTGCTCTATGACGTCATGTTGCATATGGCGACGGTTACGGCCATTCTTCTGTATTTTTGGCAGGATCTTCTGACGCTCGGAAAAGGGTATCTGGGGTTCCGAACTGAACCGGGGAGTATGTTTCAGGGCTGTGAACGCCAGACCATTCATTATGTCTTATTGGCCTCGGTGCCTACCGCGATTATTGGCTTGGGTGTGCAATCTTTTGGATTTGAAAAATTGGCTACGCCCTCGTTAGTGGCGGTGATGTTCTTGGTGACTGGGGGCATCTTGTGGGTGGCTCGAGGTGGGACATCGGCCCGTACGGCCAAGGAAATGAGGCCTTGGGACGCGCTGCTCATTGGCCTCATTCAAGGCGTGGCCGTCCTTCCAGGAATTTCTCGGTCAGGCTCCACCATTGCGGGTGGCATGGTGCTCGGCTTGGACCGTGAACTTGCGGCCCGATTTTCTTTGTTAATTTCTATTCCAGCCATTGTGGGTGCCACGCTTTTAGAAGTGCTGAAGGTGTTTGGCCAAGATCATGACTCAGTGGGCACCTATGTGTTGGGGATGGGAGTGGCGGCGCTTGTCGGGTATTGGTCGATTGGAGTCATTTTGCGTTTAGTCCGCCAAAATCATTTTTATTTATTTGCTTATTACCTCTGGCCTCTGGGAATTGGGATTCTTCTCTGGGGAGTGTTCAAGTCCTGATTTTTATGTCCTACCTGTCAGGTTGGTCTGGTTGTCATTCTTACATTTCCTCTTCCGTTTCTTTCTTCGTTCGGCGAGCGATGCCACTCTCGATAGCCGCCTGGGCCACGGCTTTGGCGACTTTAGGGACGACTTGTTTATCAAATACGCTGGGGAGAATATATTCCTCGCTCAAGGCCGATTCTGGAACAATCTTTGATAAGGCTTTTGCAGCCGCCAGCAGCATGGGTTCGTTGATGGATTTCGCTTGTACGTCCAGGGCACCACGAAATATGCCTGGAAATGACAGGAGGTTATTGCATTGATTGGGGTAATCAGAGCGACCACTGGCATACACACGGCAAGACGGAATAGCCAATTCAGCAGAGATTTCCGGGTCAGGATTGGCGAGAGCGAACACAATAGGATCTTTTGCCATTAAAGCGAGGTCTTCTGGTTTCAAGATGTTTGCCGTGGAGAGGCCGATGACCACATGAGCATCTTTTAAGGCCTCTTGAACCGTTCCCGTGGCCGCGTCGTATTGAATGAGCGTCCGTAGGTTATGGCGATGAGGAAGGAGTTCTGTGATCGTTCGGTTTAAGACCCAACCTTGTTTATCGCATCCTCTTAGCCTGGTGATTCCTGCCCCCAACAGCAATTCACAGCAAGCAATTCCTGCGGCACCCAATCCTATGACCACCACGGTGATATCCTGGATGGGGCGATCAACGACTTGTAGGGCGTTGAGAAGGGCGGCAAGAATGACGACTGCGGTTCCATGTTGGTCATCATGCATGACCGGAATCTCGAGTTCGCGTTGAAGCCGTTGTTCGATTTCAAAACATCGCGGGGCGCTGATATCTTCGAGATTGATACCGCCGAATGTCGGAGCAATCGCCAAGACGGTCTGTATGATTTTTTCTGAATCTTGGGTGTTTAAGCATAAGGGCCAAGCATCGATCCCCGCAAATTGCTGAAAGAGCATGGCTTTGCCTTCCATCACGGGAAGGGCTGCGAGAGGGCCGAGGTTGCCTAAACCCAAAATCGCCGATCCATCGGTGACGACCGCCACACTGTTGCTTTTGCTGGTGAAGGTATAGGCCTGTTTTTCGTCGCTGGCGATGGCTTTGACCACACGTCCGACCCCAGGGGTATAGACCATCGATAAGGTATTTCGTGTTTTGATGGGGAACTTACTTTCGACACGAATTTTGCCTCCCAAATGCATCAGGAAGATTCGGTCGGATGATGCGATGACCCGAACATCGGGCAACGTGTTCAGCCGTTTGAGTACTTGCTCACCATGCTCTTCGCTTTGGACATCCACCGTGATATCTCGAATGATCTTGTTGCGTGTCGCGGAGACGATGTCCATGGCTCCTAAACTGGCATTTTCTTCGGCCATAGCGGTGGCCAATTGGGCAAAGACGCCAGTTCGTTGTGTCAGCTCTAAGCGTATGGCCATCCGGTAATTAGAATATGGACCAACATCTTGGGCTGAACTACGACTATCTCGATTTCGTTTGAGAAAATTCCACATCTGTTCATGGCTCCTGGGTCGGTAGAAGACGGTTTCCTTATTGTATCGAATTTTGGCCTAAAGGTAGAGAATGTTCAGTGGAGGAGGGTGCTAGAGGATACTTTCGCGTTGTCCTTGAGCCTTCCTTGTGAATTTCAGACAGACACCTCAATCTATGAACGGTACCTTGTTACATGACTGATTTTCAGCAACCTGTCACTCCTTTTTCGGAGCCGGAATCAGTTCCTTTGAGAGAAAGGCGGTTTTCTCCGATGGTCACGGTGAGCTGTCTCCTTCTCTGTCTGTCTGGATTGGGTCTCGTGCTATGGGAAGTTCTGAATGCCGAGCCCAACCCTGAATCCACCATGGTCAGTCGCGACCTCGAACGAGTCGCGAGCCGTTTGTTGGGGTTGGAATCTCGAATGAAAGAATTATCAGCCATGGAACAGGCGCTGTACAGGGTATGGGGGCAGTCTGATGATATCCAAGATGAAATTCGAAGGTGGTATGCCGAAGCTGTTGACGAATACTCCCCGGCATTAGATCGGTTGTACCTCGGGGTCTTACAGGCGGAACGAGGGTTGCCCGTGGACTTAATGCAGCGGACAGTCAAAGGAGCGGATGAAGAAGAGAGCATGGTGTTTTTTCGGGAATTTTTGGACCGCACGTATTTCCAATTGGGAAATTCCTTTCAACAGGATCAGACCATGCAGGCGCGATTAGCCGAAGAGGTCCCGGCCAATTGGTTTTATTTTCACTTAGCGGCCAAATTAGCCGCACAAGGGCATGATGTGGAGTTTGAGGAGAGCTTGCGGCAACAATTTGTTCGGCTCACAGACCCGCAACTTTGGAATGGACGCATACTGTTGGTGGTCGAGTGTAGCTTGGTCGGAACAGGGTTGTTTGTTTTTCTTCTCATGGGCATTCGGTATTGGCGAAACCGCAGAACCAGGTCTCATCAAGGCGATGACCCCATACAGCCACCGTGGTCATTTGGGGAAGGCTTTGCCGTCATGGTCCGTGGAGGAGCGGTCACGATTCTGTTGATCGGGGTTATCGTGTTGGTCCCGAATGGGGAAATCATTCTGGAAACCTCTGGATCGCTGCTCCTCTATGTCCCCACCGTTATTCTTGCAGCCCTGTTGTTAGGCCGATCACAAGGAACATCGCTCTTGTCTGTCTTGGGTTGTAAGCGACCTCTTCCGGCGCGAAGAGACTTTTTGCCTGTGGTGGTCAGTGTTGTGGCGTTAGGGCTTCTTGGTGATCTCCTGATTGTCCTTGGAGGCGAGGCGTTCGAGTGGTCGGTGAATTGGAGAGACTGGTTTCTTCCCCAACTGGTTTGGGGGAGTCAGTTGGAACTTCTCAAAACAGGATTTGAGGTTGTGCTGCTGGCCCCCGTGTTTGAAGAAATCATTTTCCGTGGATTGTTGTACTCCACGCTGAGAGCCAAATTCACTATTCCCTTTTCGATTTTTGGGAGTGCGCTGATCTTCGCGTTAGCCCATGGGTATGGTTTGGTGGCGTTTCTAACGGTCTTCTGGAGCGGGCTGCTCTGGGCATGGGCCTATGAACAAACGGGGAGTATTCTTCCTGGCATCTGTGCGCATGCCATCAATAATGGGTTGGTGGTTTATTCTCTGGTGGCCATTTTTCGGTAACGCGGAGGGCTATGGGGTACCGATCTCAATGTGATCCAATGCTTGGAATAAATCAGGGAAACGGAAGGTGTACTGTAACTCGGTACGCAGTTTGTGAATAGACACCTGTTTCCCCGTGTTCTGTGGCGAGGTAAGAGCCGGAATGGGGACCCGCCATTTTGAGGAGGCCACAGAACAAATCTCATCCCAAGTTCGGGGACAGCCATCGCTAGCCAGATACGTGCTTCCATCGGAAGCCTGCACAAGAGCCTGAAGACAAATGGCTGCGGCGTCTTCCACATGGAGAAGATTGACCCATTTTTTCGTGTTCTGAATCTTGCCTTTTCGAATCCAATCACACACATGGCGTCCGGGTCCGTAGAGACCAGCCAGTCGGATAATCATGGCTCCATACGTGGTCCGAAGGTATTCCTCTGTCTGGACCCGAGGCAAATGTGTTTTGAGGGGAGTGTCCTCGGTAATGGGGTGTCCATCTGGTATGTAAGCCGATGTACTTCCCATGAGTAGCAGGCGGCCAGTCTGTCTGGTTCGGACCGACAAAAACTTTTGGACGAGGGCTAGTGGAGTGGCAGGAAAACACCAGATGAGATGGGCGGGGTCGGGGATATGTGTCCAGGTTTCTGCCTGGGTCAGATCAAAACGCAATCGATGTTCTGAAGGAATGGTCCCTAAATGGATATGGGGACGACGACTAGTAGCGAGGACGCGCCAGCCACGCTCCATGGCCTGCTGGTAGACTTGAAGGCCGGTATAGCCTGCACCGAGAATCACCAATGGGTGTTGTTGAAGTGACGCGAGGTGTGAAAGTGTAACGGTCAAGACGGGTAGACTCGGGTAGCCGGATTGGCCCTATGAGCAGAGAAAATCTGTCACGACAACAGGTCTCA
>JAQBGS010000210.1:0-4023 GCA_032128535.1 Nitrospirota bacterium | reverse complement strand
ACAAGTTCGGCATGATCGGCTCGACCGATAGTCACACAGGTCTCGCCACGGCAGAGGAGGAAAACTTTTTTGGTAAACATTCCGGGGCCGAACCGAACCCGAAGCGATTTGAACATCCCATGGCGCAGGTCGGGGACAAGAAATACGAAGGCTGGTCGATGGTGTCCTCCGGTTACGCCGGCGTATGGGCCAAGGAAAATACCCGTGAGGCCATCTGGGACGCCATGATGCGAAAAGAGACCTATGCCACCACCGGCTCACGCATGCTGGTCCGCTTTTTCGGCGGATGGGATTTTACCGAAGCTGACGCACACAACCGCCTTCCGGCCGCGGTCGGCTATTTCAAAGGCGTTCCAATGGGTGGCGACCTGCGCAAGGCACCGGAAGGGAAAGCGCCGACCTTTCTGGTGGCGGCCCTGAAAGATCCCCTGTCAGGAAATCTAGATCGCATTCAGATGGTGAAAGGATGGTTGGACAGCAAGGGGGAACGCCATGAAAAAGTTTATGACATGGTCTGGGGCGATGCCGAGAAACGAAAGGTGAATGGACAGGGTAAATTGACGTCAGTGGGCAACACCGTGGACGTGAAGAATGCCACCTGGACGAATACCATCGGTGACCCTGAATTGATCACGGTGTGGGAAGACCCGGATTTCGATCCTGGTTTGCGCGCGGTCTACTACGCACGGGTGATCGAAATTCCCACGCCGCGATGGACTGCCTATGAGGCGAAGCGTTTCAACGTGCAGATGCCGAAGGAAGTCCCAATGATTACACAGGAACGCGCGTACACCTCGCCCATCTGGTATTCGCCAAAAAGGCCTTAAATAAGGGGAGATGATGAAGCATATTCAAATCAATAGTTGCTCCCCAAAAGCCATGTTGCGGCCGTTCCGCATCTCCATAGACGGTCGCTCAATTTTGTCCGTCATCATGTGCTTCGTTTTTTCCGGCTGTGCCTTCATGGCCTTAGAAAAGGATATTGCCCTTCTCGAGCAAAGGGCTCACCTCCAGGGAACGATTTCGAATCCGTCTCCTCATCAGAAACCCATCATTGTTTTGGCGTATCAACTTCTGGACGCTGACAAAAAACTTGTGGCGTACCATGTTCAGCACAGACCGGGCATCTTTCAATTTATCCGGATCCCTGGTCGCTACCGTATTGCCGCCTTTGAGGATGCGAATGAAGACCTGGTGTATCAGCCGACGGAATGGGCGGGCTATGTCGGCAATGGTTCGATTCTCACCGTCAAGCCAGGAGAGGAACTTTTGCATCTTGATCTGACACTCAAGCCTCCTGATGAGGTTACCCTGGCAGAAGCCCCTAATTTGACTTCTCCCGCAACAAAGGCCCAGCTCGATTTTTCGAAAATTCAAGCAGGAGAAATTGTTTCGATTGAGGATCCGCGATTTTCACAAGAAAACGGCAAGCAAGGATTGTGGGAACCCATCCAATTCTTACGCCAGGTTGGCGGTGGCGTCTATTTCCTCGAACCATTCGACTCCGAAAAAATTCCGGTCGTGTTTGTCCATGGTGCAGGGGGTCATCCTGGGAATTGGGCTTCTCTTATTCACCAGTTAGACCGCACCCTCTACCAACCTTGGGTTTTCTACTATCCTTCGGGGCTTCGGCTGAACCTCTGTGCCGAATTTCTGGCCGAAAAGCTGAGAAAAGTTTTTATTGGGAATAAATTGAATAAGAATAAAATCGTGGTGATGGCCCATAGTATGGGAGGACTCGTGTCGCGCTCTCTGGTGAATATGATTGTGGAAGAGGATGTGGAGCAAAAGTTCAGAGTGCTCTTTCTTACGCTCTCAACCCCCTGGGGAGGACACCAGGCCGCCCAAATGGGGGTAGACTACGCCCCGACTGTGATTCCTTCTTGGATTGACATGATTCCCAATAGTCCTTTTCAGCAGGCCCTCTTCCAAACTCCCTTATCAAATAGCATCGACTATTACCTCTACTTTGGCTTTAAAGGCGGGCTCAACCCGTTCACGAATGGCAGCGACGATGGAACAGTGTCCCTGGTGAGCCAATTAAAAACCGAAGCTCAAGATGCGGCGATTAAGACCATTGGGTTTAATGAAGATCATGTCAGTATCCTGCGCGCACCACAGGTCCTGGCAAAAATCCGAGCGCTGTTACAAACTTTTTCCAACCCTGAGTGATGACTTAGGCAACTTCAAGGCAACGGAAGAATGAGAAAGAATGGGACGGGAGTCGTTGGTTGGAAAGGCGTAGATCGATTGTTTAAGATGTTGGTTGAGTCCGTGATGTGGCACCTGAGCAGAGATCTTTTGCTTGTAGTTCCGGAGGCCTGGTATCGTGAATACATTGATGATGGTCAGGTTGATTTTTTGTGAGACAGGATCTCAGCGTTTTATGCTGAATCAACTGTCATTTCCATTTTAATTGGGGGATCTGTGATGAACAAAACATCTTCAATTTTGGTCGCGTTTTTGTCATTTTTCTTGTTGACCGGTTTCTTTGGCCCCGACGGGGACAATCCCGATGAACAACGCAAGACCATACAAACGATGAAACAGGAAACTTTGGAGAAAGTGTACGGGTACCATCCGGAAACCAAAAACGCGATAGCCAATGCCGTTGGCTATGCCGTTTTTAGTAATACTGGAATTAATGTGTTGCTCCTTTCCACTGGAAATGGCTGGGGAGTCGCCCATAATAATGAGACGGGCAAAGACACCTATATGAAAATGTTTTCCGCCGGGGTGGGGATTGGCATGGGGGTCAAAGACTTTCGAGGGGTGTTCGTTTTTACCACGAAAAGTGCGTTTGAAAACTTCGTCGAACATGGTTGGCAAGCCAGTGGCCAGGCAGACGCCGCCGCTAAAGCCGAAGAGAAAGGCGGTGCAGCAGATGTCGCCATCGATGTCGCACCAGGTGTCCGATTGTACCAACTGACTGAAAATGGCCTTGCCCTGCAGGCCACGATTCAAGGCACCAAATACTGGAAGAATGATGATTTGAATGAACCTCAAAAACCGAAGGAAGAGAAATAATGTATCGCGAGCCCATTCAGGCTCCCAGAGGAATGTTTCTTAACTTGAGTTAAGACCTGTTCTTCAGGACTGCCCCTTCATTTAATTGGCTCAGTTCGTGGTAGTAGGGAAAGCGAGGAGCCTGACAAAAAAAGGAGAGAACGCATGGTCCAGATTTTCTTTGTCGTCGTGATGGCTTTTTTCGTCGTCGGATTAGCGGGGTGTTCGAGCAGCCCGGAGCAGCGTGCTGCAGAAGCGAATGCCACAATTGCCGAGGAAAAAGCGAAAATGATACAGACGTATAATGAATGCCTTAAAAACAATGAAGGCCAGAAAGATGTTGCAGAAAAATGCGCGCAGTATAAAGATGCGGCCGAAACATTTATTAACAAAGACGCAGGCCAAGACACAAGCAAAGCCAAATAACCGTTTCGAGTTCGGAAGTCTTTTTTGGTTGCCTATTTCGCAATGTGTTTCTCAGCTACAAACACGATTGTGGAGAATAAGGCTTACCAATAATTGCCCATGATCCTTGCAACCTTTTCCCAGGCCCTCTGCACTGGTTGCAAGGGTTATTTCGTAATGGACAGGATTGAACATTCAAGGAGACGTGATCCACTTCCCCTCTTATGTTTCCTTTGAGAAGGCATTCGATCGATAACTCATTTGGCTTGGGTTTCTGGTGTCCATCCTTTTGATTGTAAACATTCCTTCACGTCCTGTTGGGCCGTGGCCCGGGCTGATTGGGTGGCAATACCTCGAACGCCCGGTGTGGACATCTGTGCCCGGGCCAGATCGCCCCCACTTGAAGACATAAGAATTTGATTATGACAATCGACTTTGTCCACCTCAAAATCCGCTTCTGTGGCGCCGGCTTTGACGTACCTCACCTCCGCGCATCCAGATAAGAGAACTATTCCGATACTAACCAACAGCCATTCTTTCATGATTGATCTCCTCGGTTGGGCATGAATTGATATCTAGGTTTTGATCTAGCCTTTATGGCACCTACTGGAT
>JAQBGS010000209.1:0-12215 GCA_032128535.1 Nitrospirota bacterium | reverse complement strand
TGCAAAGGCGTTGAACTTTCTTTTCTCTAAAAATTTTCGAGATAGAACTCTATGAAGATTGGTGTTGTCAAAGAAACCTACCCTGGTGAGCAGCGTGTCGCGTTGGTGCCGGCTGTGCTGCCTTCTCTCATCAAGGGAGGCATGGAAGTCGTGATTGAATCGAAGGCAGGGGACCTATCGGGATACCCGGATTCTGCCTATATCGAAAAAGGTGGAACCATTGCCGATTCCCGCAAACAGGTTTTCGAAATTTCAGATTTCATCCTTCAGGTTCGCTTGCTAGGTGCGAATCCCAATGAAGGCAAGGCGGATTTACAGAGTTTCCGAAAAGGCCAAATGCTCCTGGGAATGGCCGAAGCACTGAGCGCCCCCCAATCTGTCCAAGATTTAGCGGCTCAAGGCGTGACGGCTTTTGCCTTGGAGCTCATGCCTCGGATCACGCGTGCGCAGAGCATGGATATTCTGTCGTCCATGGGAACAGTTGCCGGGTATAAAGCGGTCCTGATGGCGGCCAATACCTTGCCAAAAATGTTTCCCATGTTAATGACGGCGGCTGGGACCGTGACACCCGCCAAGGTGTTGATCATCGGGGCAGGCGTCGCTGGGTTGCAAGCCATTTCTGTCGCTCGTCGACTAGGTGCGTCTGTGCAAGCCTACGATATTCGTCCGGCAGTGAAGGAACAGATTCTGAGTTTAGGGGCCAAGTTTGTTGAGCTGCCATTAGAAACGGGTGATGCTGAAGATAAAGGTGGCTATGCCAAAGCCCAGGATGAAACCTTCTATAAAAAACAGAGAGAGTTGTTGGGGCAGGTTATCGCAAATAGCGACGTCGTGATTTCTACCGCAGCCGTGCCAGGGAAGAAGGCGCCAATTCTCATTACCGCAGAGATGGTGGCAGGAATGGCTCCTGGATCAGTCATTGTTGACCTTGCTGCTGAGCGAGGCGGGAACTGTGAGCTCACGAAGCCCGGTGAAACCATTGTGGTTCATGGTGTCACAATTCAGGGCCCGGAAAATTTGTCGTCCACCGTTCCCTATCATGCCAGTCAAATGTATGCAAAAAATGTGGCCACCTTTCTGTTGCACCTGGTGAAAAAAGGCCAGCTCACCTTGGACATGAACGATGAAATCACCAAAGAAACGATGATGACCCAAAATGGGGAAGTCGTGCAGCCACGGATTCGGGAAGCGCTAGGGCTCCCAGCGTTATCAGCATAAGGACACGAGACTGTTATGGAAATGTTCATTATGGGCCTGACGATTTTTGTCCTCGCCATTTTCGTTGGGTTTGAAATTATCACCAAAATTCCTCCAACCCTTCATACCCCGTTGATGTCAGGATCAAATGCGATTTCAGGTATTACCGTCGTAGGGGCTGTCTTATCGTCTGGAGCCCAACATACCATGGCGACAACGATATTAGGGGTATTAGCGGTGATTTTTGCCACGATCAATGTCGTTGGTGGGTTTATGGTGACGAATCGAATGTTGGCCATGTTTAAAAAGAAATCCTAAGAGGAATATTGAACGGAATGTCTGCACTCATCAATATCGGGTATCTGTTTGCCTCAGTGCTGTTTATCCTTGGTCTCAAGGGTCTGACGCATCCTCGTACAGCCGTACGAGGGAATTTGTTGGGTGCCGTCGGCATGTTGTTGGCCATTGTGCTGACGCTGACGGATCAACAGATTGTCAGCTATGAAATGATCATTCTTGGGCTGATTATTGGCGGGGCGATTGGTGCCGCTTTAGCCATTAAAATCGAAATGACTTCCATGCCTGAACTGGTGGCAGTCTTTAATGGATTTGGGGGCATTGCTTCAGTTTTAGTTGCAGGAGCGGCCTTGCTGGAAAATACGTTAACGGCTGAAATTCCTCTGATGCAATTGACCATTGCCATCGCAGCCTCAGGGCTCATTGGGGCCGTGACCTTTTGGGGGAGTTTAGTGGCTTTTGGGAAATTGAAAGGATTGATAAGCGAGAACGCTGTCTTATTCAGCGGGCAGCAAATTATCAATGCCGTCTTAGCAGCCACGGCCTTGGCCTTAAGCTGTTGGGTGGTGATTGATCCGGCAAGTGGCGTGGCCTACTGGCTTTTAGTGGGTGTGGCGTCGATCCTTGGGATCCTCTTGGTCATTCCGGTAGGTGGGGCTGATATGCCTGTCGTCGTCGCACTACTGAATTCCTATTCAGGGTTAGCGGCAGCCGCGACAGGCTTTGTATTGTCGAATAATGTCTTAATCATTACCGGCTCGTTGGTTGGTGCCTCTGGTCTCATTTTGACTCAAATCATGTGCAAGGCGATGAATCGGTCATTGACGAATGTGTTATTTGGGGTAATGGCGCCAGTGGGCGATGGGGGACCGACGGCAGATGAGGTCTATGGAGGAAAAGTCAAATCGACCTCACCAGAAGAAGTCGCGTTGTTGTTTGAGACGGCGCGGCGCGTGTCCATTATTCCAGGTTATGGAATGGCTGTTTCTCAAGCCCAACACCCTGTTGCGAGTTTGGCTGCTCTTTTAGAAAGTCGAGGAATCACCGTTGAATATGCGGTTCATCCGGTGGCAGGACGAATGCCTGGACACATGAATGTCTTACTTGCTGAAGCAGATGTACCCTATGAATCTTTGAAGGATATGGATGAAAGTAATCTCGATATTGACCAAGTTGATGTCGCGTTGGTCATTGGCGCTAATGATGTGGTGAATCCTTTGGCCAGAACGGACCCAAGTAGCCCAATCGCAGGGATGCCAATAATTGATGTCGATAAAGCCAAGACGGTCGTCATTATTAAGCGAAGCCTCAGCCCTGGGTTTGCTGGAATACCTAACCCGTTGTTTTCACTAGATAATTCTTTAATGCTGTTTGGAGATGGCAAGAAAATGGTATTGGATATTATTGCGGCATTAAAAGAGAGCTAATCATGACCGTCGCCTTAGTTGAAATAGCGTAAGGTATTTGTAAGCCATTGATTTTAAATAAAAAATATTAAATTATTATTTTTTCATCGTTCTTGCTTAGGTCATGAACACATGATAAAGTATGGACCTTGGAGCTAGAAGATTCGTTCGTTTATCAAGAAATTTTACGTTAAAAGAGGGAACTGTGGAAGTACGAGTCATTAATAATAATGTTGAAAAAGCCTTAAAGGTCGCCAAAAAGAAATTGGCTGCCGATGGATTATTTCGAGAATTAAAAGCCCGTCGTTTTTATCAAAAGCCGAGTGTGAAGAAAAAGGCTAAGGAACGAGAAGCGGCCAGACGTCGGCAAAAGTGGTTGTCCAAGCATCGAACGTTTTAATCTGAGCACTCTAGCTAAAATTCCTTCCCCCCGTTAGTCCGTTACCCACTCATTTTTCCTTCAACTACATCACATAGTATGCAGGATGACGATATTCCTATCGTCCTCCATTTGGTGAAGGAATCCATTCAACAGTGGCCTGTTTCATTCATGGAGCGGCTCGCTAACGGTGGAGCTGATCCATTTAAAATTCTTATTGCCTGTGTCTTGAGTTTACGGACTCGTGATCACACTTCTGAGGAAGCCAGTACTCGGTTGTTTTCCCTTGCGGCTGAACCGTTTTCTATGGCTAACCTCCCGATTGAAAAAATAGAAAAAGCCATATGCCCCGTAGGGTTTTACCGAACCAAAGCCCAGCAGATTCGGGCGATGTCAAAACAGATTTGTCAAGAATTTCAGGGACGGGTCCCAGGCACGATTGAAGCCTTAATGACGTTTCCGGGCGTGGGGCGAAAAACGGCAAATTTGGTGAGAACGGTGGGGTATTGCAAGCCTGGGATTTGTGTCGATATTCACGTCCACCGCATTTGTAATCGTTTAGGCTATGTAGCAACGAAGAATGCCGATGAAACTGAAAATGTTCTACGAAAAAAGCTTCCAAAGAAACATTGGATTCGCTTCAATAGCTTGTTAGTGCCATTTGGTCAAAATCAATGTACCCCAATCTCTCCTCGGTGTAGTTCCTGCCCGATTCATTCCTTTTGTAGGCGAGTAGGAGTTTTGGCTACTCGTTAAGAGAACTTCGATCCAATAGGCTCCCATTAATGTTACCTTTAGGCCTAATTGCTACCAAAAGGTATCATGCCTTTTATGTATGTAAATAATGTTGAAATAAACCAATAAATTCAGGCAAGAAACGATCTCAAGTTCCGCATTACCTATGGTATTCAGCCTCAATATATTTCAGTGTTACCGTTTGGAATCACATGGGGGTTTATTGTTGAAATTAAGTTGAACTTTTCTGTTATTTTTCAATGCCTTATAAATTTAAAAGTAACGATAAAAAGGATCGTTTTTTGCTTTATATTCTCTCTGTTCGAGACCTAATAATCATGATTGCAGAATGACGCATGAGTCAATTTCATCAAAAAATTCATGAGGAAAGGGGGGTGATCATTAATTTTTCGTCCGGTTTTTTAAATGAATTCATGGACTTTATGTCCTGCACTTACTTAGGAGGTGTAAGCAATGTTTCTTTCTAGACGTCAATTTTTAAAGGTCTCAGCGGGGACCGTGGCGGCCGTCGCGTTGGCGGACAAGGCTTTGGCTTTGACGGCGTTACAACCGGTCATCGAAGTGGGCAATCCTCTCGGGGAATACCCAGACCGTTCATGGGAACGGGTGTATCACGATCAATATCGGTATGACAGTTCATTTACCTGGGTGTGTTCACCAAATGACACGCATGCTTGTCGGGTGCGTTCGTTTGTGCGGAACGGTGTGGTCATGCGGGTGGAGCAAAACTACGACCACCAAACCTATGAAGATCTCTATGGAAACCGTGGAACGTTTGCTCATAACCCACGGATGTGTTTGAAGGGTTACACGATGCATCGACGGGTGTATGGCCCGTACCGGCTTAAAGGGCCGTTGATGCGACGCGGTTGGAAAGCCTGGATGGACGAGGGCAGCCCAGAGTTCACCCCGGCCTCGATGACGAAATACAAGTTTAATGCGCGGTACTTAGATGACATGTTGCGGGTTTCCTGGGACACGGCATTTACGTACTTGGCCAAAGCGATGATCATCATTGCTGAGCGGTATAGCGGTGAGGCTGGTGCCCGTCGGTTACGGGAGCAGGGCTATCCACCGGAAATGATCGAAATGACCAAAGGGTCGGGGATCCGCGCTTTTAAGTTCCGGGCTGGAATGCCAATTTTGGGCGTTATCGGAAAAATGGGTATCACCCGTATGAACGGTGGTTGCGGCGCATTGCTCGACACCTACATTCGGAAAGTGAAGCCGGAGCAGGCACAGGGCGGCCGGTATTGGTCGAACTACACCTGACATGGTGACCAAAACCCAGCCCATCCGTTCTGGTCAGGGGTGCAGACTTCTGATATCGACATGAACGACATGCGGTTCTCCAAGCTGAACACCAGCTGGGGTAAGAACTTCGTGGAAAACAAGATGCCGGAAGCGCATTGGAAGCTCGAAAGCATCGAGCGCGGCGCCCGGGTTGTTGTGATCACACCGGAATATAACCCAACTGCTTATCGCGCTGATTACTGGATTCCAGTTCGGCCGGAAACAGATGGGGCTTTGTTCCTTGGTGCATGTAAGATCATCTTTGATGAAAACATGTATGACCATGACTTCTGCCAAGCGTACACGGATATGCCCTTGTTGGTCAGAACCGATACGCTGCAATATTTAGATCCTCGTGAAGTCATTAAAGACTGGGCATTCCCAGATTTCTCCAAGAGCTATTCCGGAAAGGTGCAAACCTTGGATCCTGCCAAAATTGCCCGTTTGGGCGGTTTCATGGTGTGGGATCTCAACAAAAACCAAGCGATCCCAATGCACCGGGAATTGGTTGGTTGGCATTACCGCAAGAGCGGCATCGATTCAGCTTTGACCGGTACCTACCGCGTGAAGTTGCTGAATGGACGGGAAGTTGACGTCATGCCGGTCATGCAAATGTATCAAGTGCATTTACAGGATTATGACTTGGATACGGTTCACCAAATCAATCGGGCCCCAAAAGACCTGATTGTGCGATGGGCGCGTGATTCAGGCACGATCAAGCCAGCGGCTATTCATAACGGGGAAGGAACGAACCATTACTTCCACCAAACCATCATTGCGCGTGGCGCAGCGATGGTGTTGATTATTACTGGGAACGTCGGGAAATTCGGAACCGGGCAACATA
Source organism: Nitrospirota bacterium (assembly GCA_032128535.1). Classification (GTDB taxonomy): domain Bacteria; phylum Nitrospirota; class Nitrospiria; order Nitrospirales; family UBA8639; genus Nitrospira_E. Next base: position 6,043 of record JAQBGS010000209.1, on the reverse strand, counting down.
CCTGGGCCGGTAACTACAAAGCGGGGATTTGGACAGCAACTCCGTGGGGTGGTGGCGGCTTGGGAACGCATACGGCCGAAAATCCATTCAAAATCACCACTGACCCGAATGCCCATGGCAAAGAAATTCATGTCAAAGGGTATTACTACGGGGAAGAGGTGGCGTACTGGAACCACGGTGATACGGCGTTAATTGTGAACACGCCGAAGTATGGCCGTCGGGTGTTTACCGGGAAGACGCATATGCCGACCCCGAGTAAATTCCGTTGGGTCGCCAACGTGAACGTGTTGAACAACGCAAAACACCATTATGACATGGTGAAGAACGTTGATCCGCATATTGAAACGTTGGTCACGCAAGATGTGGAAATGACATCAGACGTTAACCATAATGATATCGCGTTTGGTGTGAACCCTGGATGGAATTTACCTATCCTGAACATACTGCAACGGTATCAAACCCATGGTTCCAAGTGTGGAAGGGCGGCATCCGGCCGTTGTATGACACACGGAACGATTTGGATACCGTGGCTGGTGTGGCCGCCAAGTTGACCGAAATGACGGGCGATGGGCGGTTCCGCGATTATTTCAAATTTGTGTATGACAACCGGGTCGATGTGTATGTGCAAAGGTTGTTAGATGCTTCTAGCACCGCTTATGGCTACAGCGTCGACACAATGTTGAAGTCGGAAAAAGGTTGGATGGTGATGTGTCGGACGTATCCACGCCAACCATTCTGGGAAGAAACCAACGAATCCAAGCCTCAATGGACTCGTACTGGTCGTTATGAAAACTACCGGGTTGAGCCGGAAGCCATTGAATACGGTGAAAACTTCATTTCGCATCGAGAAGGTACGGAAGCAACGCCATACCTGCCGAATGCGATTATGTCGTCCAATCCGTATGTGCGTCCGGATGACTATGGTATTCCCATCACGGCGCAGCATCATGATGATAAAACCATCCGGAACATCAAGTTGCCGTGGGCGGAAATTAAACGGTACTCCAACCCATTATGGGAAAAAGGGTATCAGTTCTATTGTGTGACACCAAAGACGAGACATCGCGTGCACAGTCAATGGTCAGTCAATGACTGGGTCCAAATGTATGAGTCGAACTTCGGTGACGCTTATCGAATGGATAAACGTACTCCGGGTGTCGGGGAACATCAAATCCATATCAACCCACAAGCGGCGAAAGATCGCGGTATCAACGACGGTGACTATGTTTACGTTGATGGTAACCCAGTCGATCGTCCATATCGTGGATGGAAGCCAAGTGACCCGTATTACAAGGTTGCACGGTTGATGATCCGGGCGAAGTACAACCCGGCCTTCCCGTACCATGTGACAATGGCCAAACATGCGCCATATGTCGGTACCGCAAAATCAGTGAAAGGGCATGAAACGCGACCTGACGGACGCGCGATTGCTATGGATACTGGGTATCAATCCAACTTCCGGTATGGGGCCCAACAGTCCTTTACTCGTGACTGGTTGATGCCAATGCAGCAATTAGACTCGCTGCCAGGAAAGCATGCGGTGGGTTGGAAATTTAAATTTGGGTACCAAGTGGACAACCATGCGGTCAATACGGTGCCGAAAGAATGTCTCATCCGTATCACGAAGGCGGAAGACGGTGGCATCGGCGGCCGTGGACCGTGGGAACCAGTCCGGACCGGGTTTACGCCAGGTCAGGAAAATGAGTTCATGATTAAATGGCTCAAAGGTGACCACATTAAGATCAAAGTGTAAGAGGCAGTTTCTGGGAACCCGAAAAAGGTTCACGGACTGTTCATTTGGTAAACTAAATTTAAGAAACGGAGGAAACCATGCCAGAAGTTTATAATTGGCAACTAGGCCGGAAGATGCTGTATCCCTATGAGGAACGGCATCCAAAATGGCAGTTTGCATTTGTGTTTAATATTAACCGGTGTTTGGCGTGTCAAACCTGTTCAATGGCGGATAAGTCCACGTGGCTGTTCTCCAAAGGACAGGAATACATGTGGTGGAACAACGTGGAAACCAAACCGTATGGTGGCTATCCACAGTTCTACGATGTGAAAATCACGCAGCTCATCGAACAAGTAAACCCCGGAGGCCAGGTGTGGAACGTGCGGGTCGGCCGCAAGCACCATGCCCCCTATGGGGTGTTTGAAGGGATGACGATCTTTGACGCGGGTGCCAAAATTGGCCAAGCCGCCATTGGTTACATCCCGACTGACCAAGAATGGCGTTTCGTGAATATCTACGAAGATACGGCCACGTCGATGCGTGCCATTGTGGAAGGCATTGACAAAACCGGTTTCACGAAAGAAGAACCATGGAAGATGCAAGGCAGCAGCTTGCCTGAGCATGAAACATATTTCTTCTATCTTCAACGCATTTGTAACCATTGCACCTATCCTGGTTGCTTGGCAGCCTGCCCACGAAAGGCCATTTATAAACGGCCTGAGGACGGGATTGTCTTGATTGACCAAAACCGTTGCCGTGGTTACAAAAAATGTGTGGAGCAATGCCCGTTTAAAAAGCCGATGTACCGGGGAACGACCCGGGTGTCGGAAAAATGTATTGCCTGCTATCCTCGTGTGGAGGGTAAAGATCCTCTGACCGGTGGTGAGCCAATGGAAACACGTTGTATGGCAGCGTGCGTCGGAAAAATCCGACTCCAAGGGCTTGTAAAAGTTGGCGATGACGGGTTGTGGGCGGAAGATCGTTGGAATCCGTTGTATTATGCCATTCGGGTGGAACAAGTGGCGTTGCCACTCTACCCGCAATGGGGAACGGAGCCCAATGGATTTTACATTCCACCACGACAAGCTCCACGTGGCTACATCCGCCAAATGTTTGGACCGGGTGTAGACAATGCGATTGAGAAGTATTTGGTGCCAAGCCGGGAATTGTTGGCGGTGTTACAGCTCTGGAGAGCCAGCCAACAGATTATCTTCCGGTATGACGTCATTCCTGGACCGAAAGTGTTCGAAACCCAAATTCACGGTCGTAAGTTCGAGATGTACAACGACACGGTGCTGGGCTTCAACAAATCGGGCAAGGAAGCCGTCCGGCAGCAAGTGGAAGAGCCAATTTATATCCGTCCAGCGGAACGGGTAAACTGGCTGTAAACGGAGCCTCACGGCATCGTTTCAGTGGGAGCAGGGGGCGACAGCTGTCGCCCCCTGCTTTTTTTGTACTCATTTAATCAAAATGGAATTTAGCGTTTAGATCAGGGGATTCACGAATCAATGGGCATATGACCATCTTTTAAAGATTAAGCCTTTGAAAAAACAACGAAAATTGTTTTGAATTGTTTCAAATGCCTGATACAATCATAACTTGATTGAAAAATTTGGTGACCGTACCTGTTTAGACGATATTTGACGTGAATCCATCTCTTGTTTCAAAAGTTGACGGTCCATTTGCCGCTCAAGCCGTTCCTTTCACCCAGATCATAAAAAACGGAAAGATTCCTGCTGTTTACCTGGCCAGTGATTATATAATGCATCAATTTGTTGAACGATTGGTGCATTACCTATTGAGTGTTCCACAAGGGGCATTTTCTATGGCGGAATTAGGGAAGTTGTTAGAAATGATGGATCCTACCCACCAAGTGCTCTTTTTTAAGCGTTTAAAGGAGAACAGTCCTAATAGTTTAAAGCAGTTTGCCCCACTATATTATGGATTTATGGCCGAATTTGATTCTCTCCTGTTTACCTGATTTTTTTAATAAGCATGGATAATTTTGAGAAAAATGGACCTTTGTCCTAGAAGGTTCACGTCTTAAGGTTTATAATTATTATGAAAACGTTACACATTTTTGCGAGGGATACCGAATGAATTCTACTTTACACAGAGCTGTGGCGAGTTTTTACAATCTCATATATGAAGCGCAGGCGTTTGCCTCCACGATGGGACGAATAGATCAAGGCGAGCAAGAACGGTATTTAGGGCGTGTGGAAGGCCTCAATTGGGTCTTAGATCGATGCCAAGAATTAGAAGATATTGATATGAATCTGACGACCGCTTCGTTGCAAAAGCTATTGGGTGACGTGAAATCAGACCTTGAGCATGAATTGTCTATCCAACGTAGAGAGAAGGGGCGCAGAGCAGATGGGCGCGAAGAGGCCTTATTATTCGTCGGTGACTATTTAGCCAGCCTGATGACTGCTACAGAAATAGAATCAGCGAAAAGTCCAGTCTAATCTACCTCATAATTCTATCGTGGTCTGGACCATGATCTATGGTCCAGCACTTTTCATAGGCAGTTCCCTCCCGTCCCACTATGGTTTGCACAAAAAAGACGATGATTCGAGAGTGGATTGTGCTGGCGCTTTGCCTTGGATTAGGAGCGCATGTCGCGCTCGGTGTGCTCTTACATGGAAGCTTGGATTGGCCAACAGAGGCGTATGGCTTTTATGGGATTGCGTTTGGGGTTGTGATCTATCTGGTCGTGCAAGTGAGCCGGTCCGTATGGTGGCTATTGAGGGGAAAATCACGGGCATCGCGTATTCCCCATTAGTTGTTGAAGGGGTGTGTTTTTCGTCTTGCTCTAAACTCTGAGGAAAATAGGGTTTAGGAAAGATCGGATTTTTCGACGAGAATACCTTCCTCGATGAGCATAATAGGAATTTGATCTCGAATGGGATAGACCACGGTCTCATCCTTACGGAGAAGGCCTCCATCAATTTTTTCCGTGACAGGTTGCCCCCCCCTTGTCTTCAGTTCTCCGTTCACAATTCGTTGGTTCAGTTGGTCGACGACAGTTGGCTCTAGTAGGCGAATATCTTGTTTGGTTTCAGGACAACAGAGAATCGCAAGCAAATCCTGGGCAATCATCCCTTTGTCATGAGAAGCGGTATCGGTTTCCACAAAAGACTCCTTTCAATAGTAGAGGGCCTATTTTCTATCCCGTCAATGTATCACCACGTTCGTATTGAGGCAATACGAGCTAAGGTATTGAAGCCAAGGGACCTGGTTGGACTCTTTATGGGCAGAACAGGTGTAATGCGAAGAAAGAGTGGGTTTGATAGACTAGGGGTGTTGGTACCATCGGTAGTTGTATGAGTTATTTTTCCCTACATAATCTTCAACGCTACTTTCTCACAGGCCTCTTTATCATTGTTCCCGCCTGGGGAACGGTGCTTATTCTCTCTACGCTCTTTGAAGCCCTAGAGCACATGACGGTCGATATCGTCCGGGCTTTATATGGAGTCACAATTCCTGGCTCCGGGATAACATTTTTTTGCCTGTTGGTTCTTTGGGTGGGAATGGGGACGACCTACCTCTTAGGGCAACGCATTCATCAAAAATTTGAATCTTCCCTGGAACAGATTCCCTTTGTACGAAGTATTTATTATACGTTGAAAAGCATGGCCGATGTCCTCAAATTCGGTGAACGATTTGGACACAGCAAAGTCGTGGCTTTTCCATTTCCTCGGGATGGATTGTGGGCGCTTGGGTTTGATATGGGCTTGCCTCCACGAAGACTACAGATCTCTTTAGAGGGTCCGTTGATCATGGTCTTTGTCCCGACGGCGATTCACCCGTTTACTGGGTATTTGGCTTTTGTTCCGGAAGATCGAGTGAATCGGATTCAGTTGCGTCCTGAAGAAGCCATGAAAATGGAATTTTCCGCTGGGCTGTATCGTCCTCCTGCCGGGTGGCTCACTCCAGCAAGATTGCCTCTTACGCCATAGTCTCTATTTAGACCTCATGAGCAAACATGTGAACGTGCAGATTAGGCGTGCGACTATGGCTGATATCGACACGATCAGTACGTTTAATGCCGCGCTAGCCAGGGAAACTGAAGGTCGCACGCTTGACACCCCCCTCTTGCGGTCTGGAGTGGAAACCCTCCTGCAAGATCCCAGTAAAGGTTGGTATGCGGTCGCCGAGAGTCTCTCTGATTCGGCCTTTGCAAAAGTTGTGGGGCAGATCCTTATCACGTATGAGTGGAGCGATTGGCGCAATGGCCATTTCTGGTGGCTGCAAAGCCTCTATGTCGACCAGCCCTATCGTCAGCAGGGTGTCTTTCGTCAGCTGTATGAG
>JAQBGS010000208.1:0-5543 GCA_032128535.1 Nitrospirota bacterium | reverse complement strand
GACGTGGCTTTCTTTGGCGGGCCGTCCAGTCCCATGCTGAGTTGGCTGGGGGTCTTTGGGATTCTGCTCTTTTTTGTGTGGCACGTCCTCAAGTTAAAAAAAGAGGTGACGTCTGTTCAACGGGGGTTCGAACGAGTGTGTCCCATGTTGGCGGCCCTCGTCCACGAGCGCGGAGATGTGGATCGTGAGCGTTTTACTCATAGACCCGATAAGGTGTCCATCCATCAAGCCAGGCGGGGCGTTGACTCGACCATGCGCAGTGACTGCGACGACCTGCAGATCCTTGATGTGGAGATGAACAAAGAGCCCCTGTTTCGGGGGCTATGGGCGCAATATCGGATGACCCTGATTCTGGAACGGGTGCCGTGGTTTTTGGAGCCGCGCCTGTTCAGTACCAGGGGGGCGGAAAACGTGTTGACGCAGGAAGCCCTCCTGGCCAACCGAGTTAATCTCCCATTTTATAGCCAGTTTCCTTCACTGGTCACAGGCATGGGGTTATTGTTGACCTTTCTGGCCTTGTTTGTTGGTCTTGGTAAGCTGCATGCGGAGGGAAGTGAGATTGTCGGAATTCAGGGACTGATTAATGGGTTGGCCGGGAAATTTTTGACCTCGATCGTAGGACTCATGGTTGCCAATTTGTTTACCTTTATTGAAAAGCCCATGGTCTCTCGGTTGATACAGGCCCATCACACGTTTCTTGGGCTCATCGATCAAATCTTTCCCCGCAAAACCATGGAGCAGATGTTGGAACAGCTCACCTCAATTGATGGCCAACAACAGAGTGATCAAGTGACGACCAGCGAGGGGTTCCCTACTACTGGTGGCGGATGGGGGATTGGACTGGCCGGGCCGATGGCTAGTCTGACTTCGAGTATTCAGTCCTTGACGACATTACAGGAAGCGGCGCATGCGGAGACGCGACGCACGATGGTGAACCTGCCGGGTATCATCAGGGATGAACTTCAGGGCTCCCTTCACGAATTAACTGAGACCATTCATGAACTCACCAAGGCCCTAAAAGATGCCCCACATCTGGCGCGAGTGGAGCTGCCTTCCCATACTCGCCCCCTTTTATGGAAAGCCCCTCCCGACCTTTCAGTATCTTCCGATGATCATCATTCCGGAAAAGCCAAATCGTGGCCACGGTGGCCGCGAATGTTCATGCAGCGGCGTACGGGATGAAATACGCCACGAATCACGGGACATTTTCCTCCCACACGGCAAACGGCATGACCGACCTGATGACCTCGCTGGTGATGGTCTTCATTCTGCTGTTTGTGGCCTTTATCTCGCAGACCTCATCTGAAGCACAGACGGAGTTGCAAGCACACAAAGAGGACGTGCAGGCGGCGTTGCGTGATCATCTTTCGCGTTTGGGTCTTTCGCTTGATGCCGATCCCCGTGATCCCCTCACCCTCATGATTGTTGTCCCAGAGAATTTACTGACGTTCGAGTTTGGCCAAAGCCGGCTTTCGGCTCAGGCAGATCGATTTTTAGAGGAGGCCATGCCGTTCTATGCGGCGGCCGTCTGCGGGCCTTTGCGAGACACCATTGATTCTCTCGCCATTCAAGGACATACGGATGACCGTGGTGGCGATGCCTATAATTTGCAACTGAGCCAAGAACGCTCATTGGCAGTGATGGTGAAAGGGTTGGAGGTCATTCAAGCTCAAACACCTTCCGCCTACCAGTGCTTCCAAGAAATGACGTCCGCATCTGGTCGCGGCAGGCAAGAGTTGATCTATGACTCTGATAAGCGAGTGAATCGTGAAAAGAGTCGACGGGTCATCTTTAAAATCCGCCTCCGCTCGACAGAACAACGGCATGAGGTGTAGCACCCACAAAAAAATGTATCTCAAAGGGTTAAGGGAATCCCCCTTTCTTCATTAACTGCTCGGGAATCCGCTTTAGATTTCTTCTCTCATCTTCTGAAAGCCTAAGCCTCCTAAAATTTGTCGGAGCTGGTTCCTATCTTTAGAAATCGCCATAGTGGCTTGATGGAATTCTCGGCGGACGGGATAGTTTTTACGAAGTGCATCAAAAAGTGCGGGGCGTTTTTCTGACGGGGCCGTCAGCAATGCTTGCATCCGACGATAATCGGCTTGAATGTCATAAATGTTGGCGATGATTTCCCGAATCTGCTCTTGATCGTGTTGTGGCGATGCGGCGATCTCCATTGACGGCACGGTAGGCGAGGGAAGTGACTGGGCCGGATTCCAAGTCGGCGCAATATTCAAATGCTGGCACAGGGCTGCGTAGATCATGAAGGTGCCATTGGCTTTGCCATCCAGAGAGTGACCGGCAATATGGGGAGTGCCAAGAGTGACAGCCTGAAAGAGATCCCAATTGATATGGGGCTCATGCTCCCACACGTCGATGATTGTGGGGCCAATTCGGTGGTGGGTGAGGGCGTCCAGCAAAGCCATTGTTTCGACGACTTCACCTCGAGCGGCATTGATAAAGATGGCCGAGGGCTTTACGTATTTGAGCGTTTGTTTATTAAGTAAGTGATACGTCGGATAGGGTCCGTCGGTGGTCAGAGGTGTGTGGATCGTCACAACATCACAGCTCAGGGTTTCTTCTAAGGAGTGGTGCTTGATCTTTTCGGTTTTCGCCAAAGGTGGATCATTGAGAATCGGAAGCATGCCGAGCGCCTCGGACTTTTGTTTCACCAATTTCCCAATATGCCCCACGCCAACAATACCAATGGTTTTGCCCTTTAATGAAAAGTCCCGTTGTTTGCCAAGAAGCAGTAAGGCTGCCATGACGTATTCAGCGACCGAATTGGCATTGGACCCTGCAGCCGAGGCAACCCCGATGCTTCGCGATTGAAGATAGGCCATATCCATGTGATCTGTGCCTGCGGAAGCCGATCCGACAAATTCCACTGGCGTACCTTTCAATAACGCTTCATTCACTTGTGTTATCGATCGAATAAGCAAGATGTTCGTATCTTTCAGATCGGCTGAGGTGATTGAACGTCCTGGCAAAATTCTCAGATTTCCAAGATCTTGGAACGCCTCTTTTACATAAGGAATGTTTTCTCCGGCGACAATGTTCAGCGGTCTTTTCATGTTTCTTCAGTTAGTTTTCCCTAATATCGAACTCTGCAATTCATGGTTTTCATAATATCACGACACTTTTCTCCAGTCTTGCCTTGGGCGGCGCGTTGCATTCTCCTGATGGTTTTGATATTCCTGTGCGAACGCCAAGATGGAATGTAGACTGTTCTCCGTATGTTGCTGATAGAGGAAATCGCTATGGGCAAGCGCCGTAAACGTCAAGAATCCGAAAGTGCCGATCATGTAGAGAGTGGCTCCAGTTTGGCTTCGGCTAGTGGTTTTAAGATCACGTCTGGCTTGGATGTGGTTCTGTTAGTGCTGGCTGGAATCGGCATTCTTTTAACCAGCTATCTGACCTACGTTGCTTGGTTTGAGGCCCACTCCGCTTTTTGCAGCGAGGGGTCAGGGTGCGATCTGGTACAAGCCAGCCGGTGGGCGACCTTGCTGGGCATACCGATGGCCTTTTGGGGGTGGCTAACCTACGTCATGCTTGCGTATGTGATCTGGCGTGCCAAAAGAAAGCCTGGCGGCTGGACGGTGGTGGTGTTTGTGGCCGTGTGCGGATTTGCGATTAGCGCCTATTTGACGACTGTCTCGGTGCTAGAGATCGAAGCTACTTGTCCTTATTGTCTTGCCTCATTTGCCATCATGACGACCATCACGATTCTTGCCCTGGTTCGGCAGCCCCCCAATTGGTCAACCTCGTTAAAGGAAGCCTTGGTGATCGCTGCATTGCTGGTTGGCGGCTTGCACCTGCACTATAGTGGTGTGTTCGATGCGGCGGCAGGTCCGGAAGATCCACAACTTCAGGCCCTGGCCATTCACCTGGCAGACAAGGGCGTGAAATTTTATGGGGCCTATTGGTGTCCCCGTTGTCAGCAGCAGAAAGCCGTGTTTGAAGCGTCAGCCAAGCGTTTGCCGTATGTCGAATGCAGTTCTGGCGGTCGGGGAAGTGCCCTCACCAAAGCCTGTGCGGCAGAGAACGTCAAAAGCTATCCAACCTGGATTATTGGCGAACGACGTCTCACTGGTCTTCAAACTCCTCGTTCCCTAGCTGCGGCTACGGGCTTTGATTGGAAGGAGTAAAGGGCATTGCCAAAAGTTCTGTAAAGCATGATTGTAAGCATTCCCCTGCAAAGGACCATCTAGGTTTGTCTAGTTCTTGCCAGTGATGGCATTCGATTCATTCCCCACTTTGCATTTTTTTAGTACATTTCTCCGTTCTTTAGGCAGCTTCGGCTGCGATAGGTGGGTAATATTTTCTCAACAAATTGGACTGTCCATAGTACAACTGGGGGGGCGGCAGTTTTTACATCGGGAACCAATTTGCGGACATCTAATCGGTTTCATTGATAGCCTCTTTCTCAGGTTGAGTATGCATTATGGGCAAACTTTTTCTCATCCCGTTCCTGATATTCCTGATAGTGCATCTGTCCGCGCCAAGCTGGGGCGAGGAATTTGAATGGACATCCGTGGGTATTCGAGGAGCTGTCAACTTTAAAGACGCCGGGTTGCCCCCAGGCGAAAAAGTCGATTTTGAACAATTTGATGTGGTGGGAACGCTTGGGTTTCCTGGAAGTTGGGAAGTTCCCTGGGATTGGAAGGCCCGGTTTCAAATCAATACCACTGCCGGGGCCTTAAGAGGCGATGGGAAGGTCGGATTTATTAGCACGGTGACAGGGGGAATAGCCCTAACGAATGAACGTTGGCGAACTACTGTTGATTTTGGCCTCGGGGGAGCTTTGCTCAGTAAGTGGAAATTTCCTGGGCAAAACATCGGAGGGCCGTTCCAATTTATTGCCCATGGCGGATTGCTCTTTCATCTCCCTTGGAATCTGCTGGCGGGATACCGCTTTCACCATATGTCTGATGCTACAATCTATGGGAATAATCGAGGCGTGGATTTGCACATGCTGGAGGTGCGTTATCACTTTACTTCACCTTGATGGAGGTAAGGTGCGACTATTTGTTGGTTATGTGCATTTATTCTGTTCTGATGAGGTGCCCTGCCATATCAGGCAAGGAATATGGCCAAGTTGCCGAAATGGAAGGATATGTGAAAAGACTCATCATAAAGTGGAGAAAATCTGGTGCGATTCCGATTGCGTGTTTTTTTGTTTTTTCTTTTCTGGGTGCTATCCATTAGCTATTTTTCGACGGATCTCTTCGCCAACCCTACCTTTTTGAACCGACAAGCCTACCCCCTTCATCTTGGGCTTACAGACATTGGGCGGTTTCATCAGAATGACCTCAAAACTTTTGAAGTGTGGACACAATGGAGCAATCCTTCGCACGAGAAAGTTGTTGTCAAAATTACCTTTACCTTTTTTGATCGAGATTCGGCTGACGCTCAATTGGGGGAGGATGGGGAGGATGATTCCCTTATGGTCGTGACTGAGACGGTCACCATTCCGGAGGCATCGTTGACCTGATTGCCGAGCGCCAGAACGTTGTCAATACGATCGGCGATCACAAGCTCAG
>JAQBGS010000207.1:0-2803 GCA_032128535.1 Nitrospirota bacterium | reverse complement strand
TCCTCTCAATTGAGCCATAATTCGGGAGAGAGATGGCGCGATTGATCGCCACGTTTCGGTCCCGTGGCCTTGCGAAGACCTCCATCTTCATTAATAATGACTCTATAGGCGATTATTTCAAGAATCGCTAGGCATGCACGGTCCTGTGAATCTCATCTCCGAACATGTACCTGAGTCTCGGAAATTTCCCCGGGCCACCGCTCCGTCTGAATCCGTTTCACCCCATTCGCCCACGCAAACATCGGCCCCTAAGCAAAGACGACATCACTATACTCCCGTCTGGATTGTCTTAGTCTTCTTGCTGCCGTGTATTGCGTTGACGATGTATTATGCGCGGAATGGGCTTTCGGGGCCTCTCCTTCCTGATTCGATCCTGCCCAGCCCCAGTTATGCCTTGGTTCTCTTTTTGGTGTACTTGGATAGCGTAGGATTGGTGGCGTTAACGCTTCTACTTTCCCGAAATTTAATCAGAGCGTTTTTTGAAAAGCGCAATCGTTTATTGGGGACAGGTTTCCGGTCGAAGTTAGTGGCGGCGTTTATTGGATTTGCCCTAATTCCCACCGTTCTTCTCGCGCTGGTGGCGAGTGGGGTGATTAGTGAAGTGATTGACGTATGGTTTAGCGATCAGGTGATGCATGTCTTGCGAGATTCAGAAGATGTCGCGCAATTGTATCAGGAAGAACGCGAAATTTTGGCGTCTGATACGGCCCGAGTGATCAGCAAGGAAATTTTTCGAGAGGATATTTTAAAACCCGAGCATCGGGAATTGCTTAAATCCATGCTGGCCAGAATGCAGCATGAATATCATTTAGCAGGGGTCGAAGTGTTTTCTCCAAAAATGGAAACGTTGGCTCGGATGATGGACCCGCAATTATCCGATGCGGTGCTCAGTCTTCCTGTTGGGCAATTGGTGTTGCAAGTCTTGGATCGGGGAAAAGCGCAGTCCTCGGCACAAGAGGCTCCGGTCGGAAGATTAATCCGTGCGGCTGCGCCGATTTCAGGGAATGCCCGAACCGATCAAGTGCGAGGTGTGGTGGTGGTGTCGTCGTATGTGCCTGAATCGTTACTGCGGAAAATGGATGCCATTGCCAAGCAATTTGAAGAATATTCTCAGATTAAATCCATGAAAAATCCCATTAAGGGGGGTGCCTATCTTTTTGTCGCAGTGGTCACTCTGCTCATTCTGTTTGGCGCGACGTGGTTTGGGTTTTATGTGGCTCGGGGCATTACCGTGCCTATTCAACGGTTAGCCGAAGGGACGGACGCCATTGCCAAAGGCAATTTAGATATTCACATTGATGTGAAAGCCACGGATGAAATCGGAACGTTAGTACAATCCTTTAATCGAATGACTACTGATTTGCGCACCAATAAATCTCGTTTAGAAGAAATGAACATGTCGCTTATTCAGTCGAATGTAGAAATTGATCAACGACGGGCCTATACCGAAGCGGTCGTCGAAACGATTGCGGCTGGGGTCTTGTCCATTGATATGGCGGGACTGGTAACGAGATTTAATCCCTCGGGAGAGCGCATTCTCGGGATTAACGGTGAAGAATTGCGTGGGCAACCGGTCTATGAGGCCTTTAAGCACTTTCATTTATATCTGTTTCAGAAGGCCTATGATCAAATGCTGGTGGAGCAAACGGATAGTTTGTCGATGGAAGGGCAGATGGAGACACCGAATGGACGACTCTTGACCTTAGGCCTCAGTATTTCAAGAATGCAAAATGAGGCAGGCCATGATTTGGGGTTTGTGTTTGTGTTTGAAGATCGAACGGAGTTTATCAAGGCACAGAAAACCGCAGCGTGGCAGGAGGTGGCGCAACGTATTGCTCATGAAATCAAAAACCCGTTGACGCCGATTCAATTATCGGCGCAACGGTTGCGCAAAAAGTTTTTTGAAAAATCAGCTGATTTTGAAGAGATTTTTGACCAGGCGACCGGCGTGATCATTAATGAAGTCACCAGCTTAAAGGGCATGGTCGATGAGTTCTCGAAGTATGCTCGTATGCCGTTGCCTCAGATGTCACGACAATCACTGCATGACATCATCCACAAAGTGATTTCTCTCTATACGAGTGCCCATCGTGATGTGAAGTTTGTCCTTCAGCTGGATGAGGGATTGCCTGATCTGAATTGTGATCCCGAGCAAATGCGTCGGGTGTTTGTGAATTTATTTGATAATGCCATTCAGGCGAGCAATGATCAAGGCCATGTCTGGGTGACCACTGAAGCCGATTGGCGCCGTCATCGAGCCATCGTACATGTGGCCGATGATGGCATTGGCATTCAAACCGAAGATCAAGAAAAATTATTTGTGCCATATTTTTCGAAGAAACGAACGGGGACAGGGTTGGGATTGGCGATTGTGCATCGAATTATTTCTGATCACAATGGGACCATCCATGCGGAAAATAATCATCCACAAGGTGCGGTATTTCGGTTCGACTTACCTCTGTGAAGCAGGCGATGGTCCATGGCTGAACGGTCGTGTGTGGGGAATGGGTCGAATCGGTAAGTGGCTATGAACGGACAACATTTACATCCTTGATGGAGGAGATCTAGTGGCAGAAACAATTTGTATCGTCGATGATGAACCAGCCATTTTACATTCCCTGAGTAGTATTCTCGAAGACGAAGGCTATCAGGTCATTGTCGCCGCCAATGGAGTTGAGGGGATGAAAGTCGTCCGGAGCGATGCTCCTGATCTCGTCATCCTCGATATTTGGATGCCTGAAATGGATGGACTGGAGACCCTGAAGCGATTGCGTTCGCAGTTTCCGGGGCTTCTCGTTGTCAT
>JAQBGS010000206.1:0-17002 GCA_032128535.1 Nitrospirota bacterium | reverse complement strand
GCCAGGATGGCATGCGGATCAATCACCTCTCGCTTGGGAGCGATTTCCTGGTAGACAGGCAGGTTTAAGGCCAGGCTCATGAGTTCTTTGTCCATATCAGTTCGTTGTACAATACGACGAAAAGAATCCAACACATCTTCGCCAACGAGAATGTCTTGTCCGCGTTCATAGCGGTCTATCTGCTCCATGAGTTTCGTGGTGAGGAATCTGTTTCCTGCTTCCCACTGATTGAACCCGTCCCGATCATAAATCATCAGATGACGAAATTGGTCGTCTGTATACGGAGCTTCCAGATTGACCGGGGCGGAAAAGTGGCGGAACAGCGAAGGGACAGAGTCCGGAGGGACATTCTCAAACGTAAACATCTGCTTCGCTTGTGTGAGTTCCAATACACCCTCAACGACATCCTGACCATCAGGCCCAACTAACCCGAAGCTCACCGGAATATGTCTAGGTTGACCGTTTGACTGATTGGTTATCGTGGGGACATTCTGTTCAAGCGTAAGTGTGAAAATTTTCGTCGTATTATCATAGGACCAATTGGCTATCACCTCAGGCGTGCCCGCTTGTGTATACCAGAGCATGAACTGGCTCAGGTCACGACCGGAAGCCTCCTCCATACAGTGCACCCAGTCTTCCACGGTGACCGCTTGCCCATCGAACCGATCAAAGTATATATCCGACGCTTTGCGAAAACCTTCCTCCCCCAATAACGTATGCAACATTCTATTGAGCTCGGCACCCTTGCTGTAGACGGTTGCGGTATAAAAATTATTGATCGTGATAAATTGATTCGGTCGCGGTGGGTGAGCCATTGGCCCCGCATCTTCGGGGAATTGACCCATGCGCAGGCTTCTGACGTTGGTAATGCGATTCACCGCTTGTGACCCCATATCACCGGAAAATTCCTGATCTCTGAAGACCGTCAACCCTTCTTTTAAACACAGCTGAAACCAATCACGGCAGGTCACGCGGTTGCCTGTCCAGTTGTGGAAATATTCATGCGCAACAACACCTTCTACGCCTTCATAGACGGCATCGGTGGCCGTATTCGGATGCGCCAACACATACTACGTGTTGAAGATATTCAGCGATTTGTTTTCCATGGCGCCCATATTGAAATCGTCAACCGCCACGATATTAAACAGGTCAAGATCATATTCACGACCATACACGTCTTCGTCCCATTTCATAGATTTTTTAAGCGAGGCCATGGCGTGCCCAAGTTTATCGAGATCTTTGGCCTCGGCATAAATACGCAACGCCACTGTACGACCGCTGGTGGTCACGAAGGTATCTTCCAGACATGCTAAATCACCCCCGACAAGGGCGAATAAGTAACTGGGCTTGGGGAACGGATCTTCCCAAACGGTGTAATGACGTCCATCATCCAATTGTCCTTGATCTACCAGGTTGCCGTTAGAAAGAAGGACAGGGGCTGTTGTGTGATCAGCCATAATCTTGGTGGTGTAGGTGGCCATATTATCCGAGCGGTCCGGGAAAAAGGTGATCCGCCGAAACCCTTCGGCTTCACATTGCGTACACCAGTTACCACTTGATTTAAACAGGCCTTCAAGTGCCGTATTCTGTTCAGGATGGATTCTGACAAGTGTGTCTACTGTAAACGTATCATTGGTGGGTTGAAGAGAAAGGGACTCTTTATCAACCACGTAGCCTTCTGTCAGATTCGCCCCCTTGGCTAGAGCCAGGTCATTCAGCTTCACCTCCAGTAATTCCAGTTTTTCGCCATCCAGAACGAGCGGGTTATGGTGGTTGCCATTTTTTTTCACCTGTAATTTGGTGCTGACAAACGTTTCTCCATCGCGTAAATCAAAAGTCAGGTCAACATGTGTGACCCAGTAATCAGGTTGTGTGTAATCTTTCAAGTACGTCACTGTATTGGCTTCGGACACGGCATCATCTCCATTGGGTTTTGAACGAAAAATGACAAGATGGATTCCCGATATAAAATGTCGGGAATGACGGACAAGAGGGGGGAGGAGATTACAACGGGAATGCCCCCTTTACCATTCAAGCATTTTTCCGACTTCGTTGAGATTGTAGCCTCCAAGGGCCTCAATCTCTCGTCGAAAAGGCTGACTTACCACCGCATCAAGAAATTTCGTGGCCATCGGATGCGTGTTAAAAAAATCGGTTCGCATGATTAAATCGTATCGCTCTTCTCGAAGAGGAATGAAATCTAACCCGAAATAATGGGCGGCAGTTTCGACGCCGACGCCGACATCGGCCATCCCATCTCGAATATGACGAGCCACCTCTAAATGTGACCTGGCTTCATGTTGGTAGCCTTTAACATGCTCACCCGTCATGCCCACTTTTTCTAACAACGCATCTAAGAAAAATCTTGCCCCCGCCCCGACTTCGCGATTAATCAAACGGACACCAGGTTTTATCAAATCCTGAACTGTCCGAATCCGTTTGGGGTTTCCAGATTGAATGAGCAGGCCTTGTACCCAGGAGGCAAAATGCACTCCGACCAAATCCCGATTCCGGGCATGGCGTCTAAGATAAGGAATATTGCTTTCTCCTGATTTCATATCGACCAGATGCAACCCCGCCATATGGACTTCCCCACGTTGAAGCGCACTCAGCGCATTGGCACTTCCCATGGTCCAATTGGTCACGCCGGACAGAGCGTTGATTTTTCGAACATGTTCTCCCGCCAAAAATAGGGCCGGGTCGCACCCGGCAATCATGATGCTTTGCTCAATGACTTCCCGTGCATGTAAGAGTTTCACTGCAACATGCGCATTTTTTTTGCGAGAGCTGTTTTTGGCATCTTCCAAGATGACTCCATCAGCGGGCATGACGAAATTTAAGATGTCGCCCAATTCTGCCATCGGTCGTGCCAACATTCGTGTCCCCACTTTGGACAACTTGACGCGCATAGGCATGCTCTGAGCCATCAAGCCTCCAATCAGTTCAGCATCCACAACGACTTCTCGTTCTTGCAGGCTAAAGAGATCCTCCACCGCACAAATCAAGACGTCTGCTAATTGCAGTGAAATTTGCGTACTCGGGAGATAGTGATTGGCTTCAATGGCATACACGGCCTGCCGAGTAATTCCCGCCAGCTTGGCCAATTCTGCTTGAGAAAGACCTTGCTTGGCCCGTCGTTCTGCCAATCGATTGGCTACCGGCTCGACGGGAGGCCTGGCCTTCGATAATGTTGAGGCCTTCTTGGAAGATGGGGGTTTCTTCATGGATCGAACCGCTTTTCGCCAGGCATAAAAACTGGGAACACCATCATTCTGTTTCTGCTTTGGTCTCGGCTCAGACTCATAATTACCGAGCGGGTTAGGTTATGATACTTAACTCATACCTTCATTATCATCCCTCTCGATGAACTTCTTCAATTTTCCTGACCGTGTCTGAGCATGAATGAGCTACGTTCTAGCATCCCTTCGCTCAGAATCATGCCACCTTTGTCGGATTCCCTGACCACCAAGTCTATTCAGATCCGGTCCGGTTCCCCGTCAGCACGAAGGAAGAATATGAAATGGTGTTGGTGCATCACCGCCCCTTGGAACAGCAAGGGGGTATTCGAGGGATGGGGAATTATTTACTGTATATGTCTCGAGATACCTGTCCCAAAGGCGAAACGCCCGCAACCGTTGCCTCTGCAGAGCACACCAAATAAACGTGACACGTCCCGAGTGCCAGGTGGGGCGTCAGAACTCTTAAATCTGCCGCCTCACCTGCACAGTCTTTCCCGTTCCACCTTACATTTTCATCATAGACAATCGAGACAAGTCCAACACGATCTCTCCATTCCGCGCGTCACCAAAGATTGCATCAAAAATACCTTCCTCCTCCGCGGGCACCACTCCCTCCTCTTCGGCCTCATAGAGAATATCCACCCCTAACGGGCCCAGAGAAAATAGCGGAAACCTTCGGTCATAGATGAGGCCAGCAGGTGGGATCCCATAGACGTTTCGATAATTACTCAGGATAATATGCAATCGTCCTTCGGTGACATAGAGCCCCCCCGACGTCACTTCACGCTTCGTGGCATTCACGGGATGACTGACATAAAATGTCACGAGTTCCTGAGGAACGGCCAACTCCAGCCCTTCCAGTAATCGAGGGATTAAGATCTCCATTTCTTCTTTGCGAAACGCTGGTTCCATTTCAGCCATCCCACGGACCCAACGGATGGGAGCTGCGCGATGCTCCCGCACTCGAAGACCTTCCAATGCTTTATGGATTTGGCGGCGGGAGAGTGTGGCGGGATGTGCGTTCCATGTTTGAGGCCGATCCATATCGACCCACGGAGTTAATTCTAACCGAACAAACGCCGTCGGGTTTTCATAGACAAGATACGAATAGAACGGCGGAGAAGCGCAGCCCAAGACCCCCCTGGCTAGAAAGAGACAAAGAACACCATACGCCCATTTTCTAGGCATTGGCTTCAATAACGTTCAGCTTCATCTCAATGCGCTGAAGCGGATTATCATTACCATCTCGTTGGACGTTCACAATACGGTCGACGATCTCCATTCCACTCACCACTTCACCAAACGCGGTATATTGGCCATCCAAAAAATTGGCATCGGCCACACAAATAAAAAACTGCGACCCGGCACTATTGGGGTCTTGCGATCTCGCCATCGATACAATCCCGCGGGTATGAGGGGTTTTGTTAAATTCTGCATTCACGTGATGGCCAGGCCCACCCGACCCATGGCGAGATCGATCGGCGTCCTTACTATTGGGATCGCCTCCCTGAATCATAAATCCAGGAATAACACGATGGAAGGTGGTGTCATCATAAAACTTATCAGTGGCAAGGGTCACCAAATTCCTTACATGGTTAGGAGCCAGATCAGGGAAAAGTTTCAACTGAATCTCACCCCATACTTCCCCTTCAACCTGAATAGCAATGTTCACTCGGGTCTGATCAGTCACAACAACGTCACTCATGATTCATCTTCGTCCTTTCCTCTCACACAGATATCAGTTATTCGTACGGGCCCTTAGGGACCATCTGTACGCCAAACCCCTGACTAATATTCGTCCAATGGGCTCCCCCATCGTCACTCCGGAAAGCACCACTGCTGGTTCCAACGTACCAATCGCCCGTACCGGCAATCGTCAAACTTTGAACGGCCAACCGCGTAAGCCCTTCATTCATTTCAATCCATTCTTGCTGATCATGCTTCCATTGAAAAATGCCTTTTCCTGTCGCCACCACGATATCCTGCCCAATCGGCACGATTCCTCGAATAGAGTCATTCGGCAGATTGCGGCTGATCGAGGCCCAGGAGACGCCAAGGTCCGTACTCCGAAAAATTCCCCCATCTTGGGTCCCTAAAAAAATATGTTGCGCTTGATTCACCGCAATGACCCGAAGATACCGATGCGGCAATCGTTCACGAGGATCCACAAACACCGATTGCGAATCAATCCATTTGGATGGGCCGACCTCTCCAAGTTGAACATGGTGCAGGCCCTTCCCTGAAGTCGCCGCTAAGAGCCGTCCATCATTAAGCATGGCCAACCCCGGGACTAAGACCTGCTCCAAGCCATCACCGATCTTTTTCCATTGATGTTCTTCTTCCACCCATCGATACACACCTTGGCCCGTCCCGGCATACACCATTTTTTCATGGACAAGAAAGGATTTGACTTCCGTATTCTCCAATCCTTGACTAACGGACTCCCATAGCTCGCCCTTTAATGACAGACGATAGACACCGCCGCGCATGGTGCCGGCATAGACATGCTGGCCAGGCATGACCGCCAGACACAGGAGAAACGGATCGGTCAAACCGCGATTCAACGATTCCCAAGACTGTCCCTTATCCACGCTTCGAAATAATCCCAGGCCAAACGAGCCGGCATACACCGTTCCGTCAGGCGTCACCACCACGGTCTGAATACTCGGTGCTGTTCCCTGCCTTGGTTGGTCCGAATCATTCGGATGGAGCAAGGGCATATTTGACGTGGGGTGGAGCCAGGAAACCAAAGACGCCGATTCACCATATGCGCCCATGATTGGCAACAACAGGGCACCCACACACATGATTAATTGCCACAGTCTCATTATTGTTCGTTGCATGAAGGGCAGAGGTGCATTTTTTTACTACAAATCTTTCGGCTCATCTGCCACACCCGAAACTGTCTCATCTACCGTGTGGTCAGGCCTCTGTTCATTTGGGACGGCTTGGGGAGCACGACCAAACATCTTCGCTCCCCATATGCCGATTTCATACAGGACGATCAACGGAACCGCCATCAATAACATGGTAAACAGCGTTGCATCTGGTGTCACCACGGCGGATAGAATCAGGGCGACCATCGCCGCATGCTTCCGATATTGGATCAACATGGGGGCTTGGAGAACCCCAATTCGAGCCAACAAAGTCAAAACGAGTGGAATTTCAAAGGCAAAGCCAAAGGCCAACAGAAATTTGACGTTGAAATCCACATACGTACCCACAGCCAATTCAGGAGTAATGGCTCGATCCATGCCAAAGGTCACAAAGAAATCAATCACGAGGGGCAGGATGATGAGATTGCAAAAGGTCAGCCCCAACAGAAAAAATCCCAACCCCAGAATAAAGAGCGGGACCGCCCATCGCTGCTCTTTTTTCAATAGGGCTGGCTCAATAAATTTCCAAAACTGATAGAGAATCATGGGCACACTCAGAATCACAGCCGCTAAAAAGGAAATTTTAATTGAGGCAAAGAGCGCTTCGGCGGGGGCATAAAAAATCAGATCGTCTTTGAATGGACGTTTAAACCATTCAATCAACACTCCAGAGTAGGAAAAGGCAAATACAAAAAACACCAGGACCGTGGCCCCGACCACCATCAATCGTCGCTTAATTTCCTTAATGTGGCGCTGAAGCGGGTGCACGACCCTATTCATGGCCATGGTTGGAGAAAAAGCAGCCATTATTCAGATAGGGACAACGTGACGTAGCAGTGAAAAAATCGTTACCGGGTCGTACCCGTTTGCTCTAATGTGGCACGATAGTCTCGAACCAGTGCCGCCATTCGATCCTTCTTCCCAAGTTTTTCTTTTTGGAGTTGTTTTTTGAGCACTTCTTCCTGGGGCGTCAAGACATGATGTTTCAACAATTGTTGCAATTCCGCGTCTAACCGGTGATGAGATTCCTCTAACTTCCGATACTCCTCATTCGATGTCCGTAAACTCTCAGCAATATGTTCCTCGGTCACCATTGGGTACCCTCCTTTCACCTGGTTCATCATGAAACTGTGTGAATTGATGAGTGATTGTTAACGGGGTTGCCGCGCTCCTCCCTCCTTTCCGTCTGGGGCGTGGACAGCGATTCTAAGGTCATAAGGATAGCATCCTCGGTAGGATTCGTATAGTAGGATTTTCGAGTCGCGTAGGCCAGAAATTGAAAGGATTCATAGAGATTTTTGGCTGCCGCATTCGTTTCTCGAACCTCGAGCATTCCTCGGCAACAACCAGCCTCTCTGCCAAGACGCAGGGCTTCACCGATCAACTGTCTTGCTAAGCCTTGACGCCGGAATTCCGGGTGAACAGCCACATTCAAAAACCGGATTTCCTCAAAAATGATCCACGCACAAATATAACCAATAGCTTGAACTTTCAATTCATCCTCCGGATGAGGAATCATGAGTACTCGACTGAACTGATTACCTTCTAATTCCGCTTCAAAACTTTTTCTGGACCACGGCACGGAGAAACAGGCCTCTTCCAATGCTACTAATCCGTCAAGATTTCCAAGCGTGGCACGTTGAATGGCCCAGTGATTGGCGGTAGCCCTCTGCAGGCCATGGGCCTGCCCTAACTCTGGCTCTGGCGTTTTTTTTTGATCAGCGTTCACGGCCTACGCATCACTTGGAGAGATTCTGAATGAGAACTGAAGACTTAGGTATTTCCGCATAGGACGGTTGAATATATCGAGGGCTACAGCCTTCAGGTAGACATTGACCTTGTTCCAGTAACGCTCGTCCTGCACGACCAATTCCCTTGGCTGATGGCCAGATGGCCTCAGAAGGCCCTTCAATAATCGAGCGGTTGGATGGATCCAGACTTTCCTTATTGCGTATCCAGCCATCCCCCAATACGAGAGTCGGTTCAGAAAGGCTCGAACACATCTCAGATACGTTTCCAACTTGATCTGGTTTCAGACAAACAAGGTGACCCTCGTGCCATCGAAAAAGCCCCCAATACACCATGCCTGGACGAATCGACACGGTACTGACAATCGGAAAATCGGCATTTGGCAGATTCCAAGCCAACCCCTCCAAAGTCGAGACGCCAACCAATGGAATCCCTAAGGCCAAGCGAAAGGCGGTCATCGTGGCCAGTCCAACCCGTAAACCTGTAAACGTCCCAGGCCCGATGGACACAACCAAGCCCTGAAGGTCTGCAATATTTAACGACACATTCTCAAGTAGCTGATGAATTGCAGGAATAAGTTGGGGGGTGAGAGACCGATTGCCCTCACATTCCACATATCCGAGAAGTGCCTGATCCTGGAAAATGGCCAGACTCTGGCGGGAAGTCGCGGTTTCAATAGCTAAAAAAATCATGGGAAAGTCCGAGGGTTTTACCCTTACTCGCTCTCATTACTCAGCAGGTTGACCATTCGCTACACCGCATTCAGAATAAATTCTTGAAAATTGAGCGTGATCGAACCTCCGCTTGGACGATGGTCCGTCGCCTTGACCACAAAAGGTAATCGAATGTGGCCTTGTCCCGAGACTGCCGGAGCTTTGACATCGCGATAATCTTCGCACTCGACGGAAACCACGACGTCATCATCGGAGCTTCGATATTCAATGCTGGTCAATTCCAAGGTTTGAGCATCAACCCAGGACCGTACCAGAAAATCTTCTTGAGTCGTGTTACCTTCCTTAAAGACGGTCGCCATATCAAGTCGATAGTGCGTCTCATCTTTCAAGACACGAGCCTCCCCTGTAGATAACCCCGAGATCTTCCCTAACACGGCATCCAGTGCCCGAATACTCAATTGAACCGTTTGATCCCATTGCGTGTGCACCGCTCCACCTTCTACCTGCCCCGTAATGACTTCATTCTCAGCAGGAAAATAAAGTTCATAGGAATTTCCTTCCCGATGAAAATCCATCATGGGCACGCCCAACCGCAAAAATCCCCGCAAATGGACCGTATCGGGTTTGGCATAGGACATCACCCCATTAAACCGTTGCGAAAAGGGAATACCCGAACCGGAAACCGCAGCTTGAAACAGCCCTCGAAGTGTTCGAATCGTGGTTTCTTTCTGACGCAACGCTTCAAGCACCTGCTGACTTTGATCTTCTGGGACGGCAGTAAAGGAACCCTGAAACACGCCTGCACAGCCTCCAACCAACAGCCAGAGCGTGAAGCACAGGATTTGGAGAATCCGCAAACGATGTCGAAGATTAAGAAAGAATACAACCATCAAATTTAGGTCACCGGAGCAGAAACCACATCCCAAATTTCTCCAAGTTCTTGCACACCCACCACGTCAATCCCTTTTAGCGGCTTCAAATGCTCAAGATTGGCAGAAGGGACTACGCATCGCGTAAATCCTAATTTCATCGCTTCTCGTATTCGAAGGTCGGCATGCTGCACCGGCCGTACTTCTCCACCAAGGCCGACTTCACCCATCACCACGAGTCGAGGATCTAATCCGATCTCACGAAAACTGGACAACACGGCACAGACTATTCCCACATCCACCGTGGGTTCGTCTATCCGCAGTCCTCCCACGACATTGACGTACACATCATGTCCCGTGAAGTGGAGCCCTAACCGTTTTTCCATCACCGCCAATAATAAGGCCACCCGATTTCCCTCTACACCCTTCGCCATCCGTTTGGGCATAGGATAGGTGGTTTCAGCCACAAGCGCCTGCAATTCCACCAATAAGGGACGTGATCCTTCAACACTGGAGACGACAACCGACCCGGTACTGGTCCCGATCCGTCCGGTCAAAAACATGGCGGAAGGATTATCCACCTCGGTGAGACCTTCATCCTTCATTTCAAACACACCGATCTCATTGGTCGGTCCGAACCGATTCTTGACGGCACGAAGAATCCGATAGCTTTGGCCTTTATCCCCCTCAAGATACAACACCGTATCCACAATATGTTCCAACAAGCGTGGCCCAGCAATTACCCCTTCCTTGGTCACATGCCCGATAATGAATACCGGCACATTCGTTCGCTTGGCATACCACATCAATTGACAGCCAATTTCCTGAACCTGACTGACGCTTCCTGGGGCAGACGTCAGCTCACTCGTGAATACCGTTTGAATGGAATCGACCACAATCACACGAGGATTCACGGTTTCCGCCACCCGAAAAATTTCTTCTAGCGAGGTCGCCGCCACCACATACAGATTGGGGGAATGAATACCCAACCGATCGGCGCGCATTTTGATTTGTTGGGGAGATTCTTCCCCCGAGACATACAACCCGATTTCCCCAGTCTTTTCTAAAGAATTGAGGGCTTGAAGCAATAAGGTCGTTTTTCCGATACCTGGATCTCCGCCAATGAGTACGACCGACCCAGGCACGACCCCACCACCCAGCACGCGATTGAGTTCTTCAATTCCAGACTGCAGACGAAATTCTTGCGTCTGGACAATGGCTCCAATAGGCACGGCTTCAGGTGTTCCACTGGCCACGGTGCGTTGTTTCATGGCCGACGCCTCTCGTTGAACTTCCTCTCGCAACGAGTTCCATTCGGCACATTCGGGACATCGGCCACTCCAGCGAACGCCCTGAAAACCACATTCCTGGCACACAAATCGCGTTTTAGGTTTGGCTGCTTTCATAAACGTATACTGTATTGTAGGGACCTGCGAAATTACAGATGGCGCCGAACACGGGACCAATCATTGAGCACAATGGCTCGCCGGGGAAATCGTTCTTGATTATCCGGACTCGGCAAAATAATGGTTTGCAATCGGTTTTTGAGCAAGACTTCCGCAAAGTCGGCCGTTCGCCCGATCCCTCCACTGACGTTTTCCCAGCCTTCTTCCTTAAGACTCTGTAATAAATCCGGTAAGGACGCGGCGCTTTTTGGAAGTATCCGAATCATCCCGGGAGGAAATTGCTGCGTTCGAAGCCACACCTGAATGGCCTCCAGCCGCCCTTTCCCTGTCCGATCCACATACACAAGATTATAGTAAAACTCTGCTAACTTTTTTAATTCCGCAGGCGCCGCTGCAAAGGGTTTCCCAAGGACCAGACCAGGATCCGGAAAAAGTTCAGGTGGAGGCAGTTCGGTTTCCAATTCCTCTTCAACCAGCACTGCCAAATCAATCAGCAGGAGGGGACGCCGCCGCTCCCAAGACAATACAACCCCATGTCCCTCAATCACGTTTGCCTTGGCCTCCGTCGCCCACCGGGCGCGTAAGGCTAAATTCCCCCGCATTTGCGGAGCAAACTCCAATTTCGCCCATCCTTGGGCATCAGTGGTGGCCTTCCCAAGCGCACGCCCTTGAAGAAAAAACTCCACCGGCTCGTCAGGGAGGCCCAGTTCACCTTCGGGTCCGTGCTCCGTGAGACGTGCTTGCAAGAGCACAGACTTACTTGGAAAGGTGAGCGCATCGGTGACATATAATTCAATGACCTGTTCTTCTGAACTGGCTCCAGTTGGAAGGAATGCGCACAGCCCCACAAAACTGACTGTGATCACTATCCTTTTAAAATTTGCTTTCATGGTTTGCCCAACACAATTTTCATCAAGCGTCAGTTAAAAAAGTCCTCTGCCACGCTTGGCAAAAGAAAACGCATCGACCCCAGAAAAAATGGCCAGCTGAATATAAAACAACCAGCCCATAGGCCAGAAAAACTTTGCCACAATCAGGATTGCTAGGCCACAGGCCAGAAAGACAGGCGAGCGTTTCGCGCCCAAATACAAATGGCCCATTCCCGGTAAAATGGAGAGGAACGCAGCCCCAATTGCATTTAATGTCTTTTCACGTTCTTCCATAAAACAAAGAACCTGTTGGTTGCCACAGGCCGCAGTGCACGACCGTGCCAAACCATACCATGCCCCCTAACTGAGTGCTAGAGATGATACGAAACACTCCCGAAAGGGCCAGACAAGACCGTCACGATTAGGGAAAATGGAGCCCGAGGAGAGAGGACAGAGAACTACCCAAGCTTTCGCTTACGCAATTCTTCTTCAAAGGTTTTTTGGTAGAGCACATCCCATTCCTGCGAACCTTCGGGAACTGGTCGAGAATAGGATTCCAACCGATGCCGAACTTTTTGGTCGAGCTCTGCTTCCACCTTCATATGTTCGGCAATCACTTTTTTGATTTCACGAAGAGCTTGCGCCTCATCCCCGAGCAAACTGGCTTGTGCCATGCTTTTGAAACTTTCCAAAATCACATGGGACAAATGCATTTGTTTTTCATCACTAAGAAGAAGGGCCATAGAAGGTGCTCAAAGGTAAGAAGGCCTATAAAACAATGTCACGTTCTTTAATGAGTTTTTTCTTGACCATGGAAAACATCTTTTGATAATCAGCCCGGCCTGCGGCGAACTCTTGGTCGAATTGTTTGAGCATGTCTCGAACATCCGCATTGAGCCGGTCTTCCACTTGTAATTCTGTGGTAATGGTCGATTCCACATGTTGAACAACTGGTTCTGCCTTCCCCTGAACCTTCAAAAGTCCTTGAGTTGTCAAACGCTCCACCACCGTGGCGGCCATTTGATGAATACGAGTGGCGTTGAATCGCATCACGCCCCTTGAGGAAGTAATTCGACCTGCATGGTGGTTGCCCCCACCGCCTGTTGCAAGATTTTTGCATCGCCCTCTATCTTGCCAATCACGTTCACTCGATCAGCCGGAACGGGATCTTCCCCTAAGCTCATGGGTGTTCGTCCAAAAAACACCGCCAGCATTTCCCCATTGCCCCAAAAGGCCACGTCTCCCACCTTTACTTGATTTTTGGCGGTTTCTCGGTAATCTTTGACACCCGGTACTTTGCAATAGAATTCTTCCCCCCACTGGTTCACGGGTGCCGAGATCGGCAGCGCGTCAACAATCGCCTGAGCGGTGCGGTTAGGTTTCAAGTCCGCGAGTAGCTGGATCCCGCCAATCGTGATTTTGATTCTGTGCGAACGAAATTCCATAGGTCCTCTATTCTCATTGAGCCGATAAACCAACACACGATGAACAACATTCGAATGTAGCTTGTCCTCCTAGTGAAATCAAGGCTAGAATGATACGCTCGCCTCAAAGCTGTCTATGTTGCCGTCCACCTTCATTTTTCTACAAGGTATCGGAGAATCCACCGAACGGCTTCTCTGGGATTCCGGAATCACGAATTGGGAAATCTTTCTCCAACGTGTCACGATTCCCCGCGTCTCCGCTTCTCGTAAAGCCCTGTATGATACGACTCTGGAAGAAGCCAGCGCACAATGGGATCAGAATAATTCGCGATATTTCGGTAAAATTTTAAAGGCCAGAGATCATTGGCGTCTCTATCCCCATTTTCGGGCCAATACGGCCTTTTTGGATATTGAAACCAATGGCATTCCTTCTCCACATGGAGAAATCACCGTGGTTGGAATTTATGGTAGAGGGCAGATGACCACGCTGATTCAGGGAGAGACCCTTTCAGAGCGTCGATTGCAAGAGGAACTGGCTTCATACGATTTATTGGTGACCTTCTTCGGGTCTGGGTTTGATGTGCCCTTTCTAAAAACAACCTATCCCAATTTAATCCTGGATCATCCCCATCTGGATTTGTGCTTTGCCGCCAGAAGACTGGGGTTCAAAGGTGGACTGAAATCTATCGAGCATGAACTAGGATGCTACCGAACCACATCAATAGAAGGCTTAACCGGCTGGGATGCCGTTCGTCTCTGGGAAGAATGGCAGGATGGCAATACCTCGTCTCGAAACGTATTACTTGAATACAACGAAGCGGACTGCAAAAATTTGGAGACGTTAGCCGATCTGATTTGTGACCGGATGGTTCGGGAATATGGCCCGCCAGCACAGGTATCTATTGCGTCATGAACACGCCCTTGTCACCAGCATGGATAGGTGTGGGGCTCACCGATATTGGTCGAGTCCGCAAGGTCAACCAGGACGCGTTTTCTGTAGATAACGAACATCAGCTTTGGGTATTGGCAGATGGTATGGGCGGTCATGCTGGGGGGGAAATCGCCAGCCAAATTACTATCGAGGCCATTCCTGCTTATTTCAACTCCCAACGGGATAACACATCTTCCAGCCTCATTCCGGCTGCGACCCTAGAAACCCTCTTAGCGCAAGCCATCGAGTCAGCTAACCAACGCATTCGGGAACAAGCCAGTCAAAACCCAGAGATCAAAGGCATGGGCACCACTGTCGTCGCCCTCGCCATGGCCAGAACCGCAGATCACAGCCAAGCGGTGATTGCCCATTCGGGTGATAGCCGCGCCTATGTGTTACGGAATACAAATTTGACTCTTTGGACCAAAGATCACACCCTCATGGAAGAGCGCCTGGATTTGAATCTGATTACCCCTGACCAAGTACGCACCCACCCCCTTCGTCATGTCCTAACGAAAGCGCTAGGCATTGACCCGCAGGCCATGCCTACCGTGCAAACGTATGAGCTTGAACCTACTGATGTGTTGTTGCTGTGCTCTGACGGCTTGACCAAAATGCTCACAGATCAGGAGATTCAAACCCTGCTCCTGAAAAACGCCCCAAACCTGGGCCATATGTGCAACAGACTGGTGGAGACCGCGAATCGTTTGGGAGGGGAAGACAATACAACGGTGGTCGTGATTGGTGCAGACTCAGGCGCGACCATCGTCGATCTGCCATCTGCTATCGAGTAGGTCTTCGAAACAGGGCTGACCAGCCAAAATACCCGACCGCATCTTTCATATTCGAAAACCAGCGGTGGGCAAAACTCATTGCCGGATCCGTCACATATTGCAGGGTCAGCACAATGCGTTCTTCTCCTTCTGCAATGGGACTCACGGCATGGTGCAATTTATCGCCATTAAAAAAAATGAAGGTGCCTGGCTCAGTCGCCAAAGATAGCTCTTTCACCTCCCGACCTGGTTCTTTCGTATGGAGTCGGCACAGTAACTGGCTGCTCGATTGATCGCGCAAGCCGATCAACACCGTATAGCGAGCCCCTTTATAATAAGAGGTATCGTAATGATACCCAATGTGATCACCGGGTTCGGTATAAAAATAGAGGGCACAGGCATGCGGATCTTCATTGGGACACAGGAGTAAAGGCACCCCTGCAATTTGACTGAGCAGCTGAATCCAGCCTTGATGCTGATAGAACGCCATTATGGCAGGCGCTGATTCTTGAAGCAGATAATAGCTAACGCTCCCGCCTTTTTTATGTTTCGGAATAAAATTGCGGTTAATCTTCGGACGGACGCCATCAACTTCTCGCATAAACTCTTCGACCAAGGACTTTGGCAACACACGTTCCAACGCGAAAAATTCCCCTTGGTCCCAATACTGCCGAGTCCATTCTTCGCTATTGACCTCGGATACGATGTCCGAAACCTGCTGATCAATGCTAGGTACTGAAGTTAGCGACATTCAAATTTCCTCTGCCTACGCGGTTTATAAGAGAAATTCCCAATTATGTTTGGCACTTCATCATGCATCCAAAAAACCGCACCGTCCAGCCAGAGGACTCAGGACACTTGACCGCTAGCTACTCAGGCTTTTATCGTCGCCTGATGTTCATGGACGTCCTAACGTAAGGTTCGCAATCCGAAGGGAAGAAAGTCCTATGAGTCTCCTCCCTTATCGCGACCTGATCCTTGGAACCGATTATTGGATTCAAGATAACGTGCTCCCCAATGCACTGGAGATCGCCCAACGGTGCATGGGCTTCAGCACCTGGACTTTAGGTTCGCCCTGGCGGCCAGAACCCTGGCCAGGCATGCGTGCACCGGGAGCATTAACCCTCAGTGAAGTCCACACAATCGAAACCTGCGTCAAACACTATCTGAACGTCCCTAACCTCACTCCACAAACCGATTCCGAAGCGGGCTTATCAGGGCATAATCATATTCAAATTTGTGGAGGAGCAGAAGGTGTGTCCCGACCCCATGTGGATTCGGCTCGCATTTGCGATTATGCGGCCGTCCTCTATCTTCATCCTAGTCCGCCAACGCCTCACAGCGGGACCTCATTTTACCGGCTCCATCTTCCTGGAGAATCGCCGGATGGGAACTACTGCCCAAAGGAGTTTGAAAGTCTCAGTGAAGTGCCAGGGCTCTCTCGGGAAATGGACCCCACCATGTTTGATGAAATTCTTGAAGCGCCCTATATTTTTAATCGTCTGGTGGCCTATAAATCCGATTTGATTCATTCAGCCACGGGATATTTCGGCTGGAATCATGTCCTCGCATCCAAACGCATGGCCGTCGTCTTCTTCTGGAAGGCAGGCTCGTAACTACGCGTATTTTCAGCATTCATCTGTTTGTCCCACCGTTAACCAATAAAAGTATCAACAGGCGTTAAATTATTGAAGCTGTTCGAGTTGGGTTCTTCTTCGAACGACTGGCCTTTCCGTCCCGACTCCCATTCTTCAACATTTCGACAGCAGCTTGCTTGATTGTCGGAGTCACCGTTCCCCCACCGAGCATGCGGGCGATTTCGGCTTCTCGTTGAACTCCTGTGACTTCTTGGACCCTCGTCAGGGTTCGGTCATCCAAGGTTACTTTTTCGACCACAAATTGCGCATGGGCCTGTGAGGCTATCTGAGGCAAATGCGTGACGCAACAGACTTGATGATACTGGGCCAATTGTCGCAAGCGATTGCCCATGACCATCCCCGCTTCTCCTCCGACGCCACTATCAATTTCATCGAAAATCACCACCGGCGTATGATCATTGCCAGCAAATACTGTTTTGAGGGCCAGCATAATGCGAGACAACTCCCCACCTGAGGCAATTCGACCTAATGGCAGAGGCGGCTCGCCTGGATTGGGCGCAAGCAACAGCTCAAGACGATCTATGCCACTCGGGC
>JAQBGS010000205.1:0-3096 GCA_032128535.1 Nitrospirota bacterium | reverse complement strand
AGTTTTATCAAAAAGACTTTGAGCCCTGGGCTGTTCGTGTGAACGCCCGTGAGCATGTCTTTTTGTATATCTCTAAATTTGGCACCAATTACCTTCCCCAAATTTATGCCCTAGAAGCTGGGAAGGAAGAACAACGAACGGATGGTGTTCAAGGGCTCATTACCTGGCCGGTCGCTCATGGCCCTGCGGAGAATGATGCGGCAGGGGAAGCGGGCATGTCCCGTGTGGTCAGTCACGCAGCTCCCTAAATCAACGGGTATGTATAGCTGCCATCCAATTCTGAGCTATTTTGGATAAATTACGTTCTGGTGATAAAGAATATCTGAGGGAGAAGGTGGCTAGGTTTTCTGCTGGGTATTCAGGTAGGTCAGGAGTAACTGATAGGCTGCTTGAATTTCTTTGGTTTTAGCTTCTCCTTTTTTATACATTTCCATGTATTTCCCAGGATTGTTTGTAAGACCGGCGTAACGGGATGGATACCATATCCGACGAGCTTCTTCATATCGTTGAGTGAGTGTCTCCTGCGAAAATGGCATGAAAAGGTTGAACAATTGCATGGCTTCTTCAAGGGCAGTCGATGGTGATGGATTGGTGGAAGTCATGAGTATGGGGTCTTTAAGGGTTTGTACTTCAATTGGTTTGAGTTTTTCAAATGGTGGGTATTCCTGTCAATTGCTTTCCTTAGGCTACAAATAGAATGTCTCGTGAACTTCCCCTCTTAGAAGCTCCTCAGTTGTTTGCGCGGCAGAACTACCGTGATGTTTTGAAACGAGAGATGGATGCTGGGAAGATCCCGCTCAGTCTTGGGAAAGCCTGCCCGGTCAAATGTGAGTTTTGTTACGAGTTGGATCATTCCTACCGGGAAACGCTGGATCCTCCAAAGACGACCCAAGAAGACTGGGAGTTTATGTTGACGTATATAAATTCTCGCCCCACGAACCCGCTGCAGTTTTGGTGTTTGGGTGGGAATGAATTTATGGAATGGACGGATCTGTTCCTGCATCCCAAAGCGATGGAATGGTTGGAAGATTTCTTGATACACACGGATAAAAATGTTCAATTCTTTACCGTTGGCTTTGTTCATGTCCCGAAGATTCATCGCTTATTTGAACAGTACCCTGGCCGTATCAATTTTGAGTTGTCCGTGATTACCCTTGGCGAGTATCGACAGAAATTAATGCCCCATGCTCCATCGGTTAAGCATTTGATGAAAGTGCTGGATGGTCCGGCTGTCTCTTCGGCAAACTTTTATGCCTTTGATCAGCATACGATGTCGGAAGATGCTAAAACCATTTCAAAAATCAATTCGAAGTGTGTGCTATGGATGGGCTGCCTGACGCCGGTGGGTGGCATTAACGAATCAACAAAGACCATCATGCGGCAAGGCCGACAATATCTTCCTGTTGAAGCCGAAATAATCTATGATGCGGGACTGCCGAATTCAACGACGATCCATACTGAAGCCTACGTCACGGCCTTTTTAAATCGACGACGCATTATTAGTCTCTTTGATTCGTTAGAGCTGGAAAAACGGGATCCCGTTGTGATGGCCGGGAGTGTCTATCGTATTTTGACGATGTTCCGAAAGAAACGAGCCAAGTTTTTACGAGTTCCCAATGCCACGCTGGGGGGAGATTCAGACTGCACGGCCCTATTGACCCTCAACGATATTGCCAAATGTCTCACCAATGAAAAATATGTATATATCCCACAATGCGTTGTAGAGTCTGGACGAGGCCCAGGTCGGGATATCGCAGGGGTTCATGCGGATGAGTTTGTCAAAATGACTGGGGTCAAAGTAAAAATGTTGCGAAAGATTGATACCAAGTTTGCCAATAATCGGTTATATCGGAATGGCTCACTGCAGAATTATGTGGAAGATTATGTGCGAAACCCACTCGCGCGTTCTTATGAAACGGTCACGTCCATCGCGTAAGTTACCAGAAAATTTTTTGAAGCGAGTTGGTGGGAGAGTAGTTTGTCCAAACCTGGAGATTATATTCAAAAAGAAGAGATCATCCTGATGAAAAATATGGGGAAACTTTGGTTTTTTCTTTTGCTATTTACGACCATAGGGTGTTCCGCAAGTCTTGAAAACAAGGAGACGTTCAGTCAACAAGAAAGGGAAAACGATTCCTTTAGATGGGCGGTTTCAAGTTCCAAGTGCAACAGGTGAATGATGACGTAGTTGCGTAAACACCTCCAGTGGGGTGGCCCAGTCCAGGCATTTTCTGGGTCGGGTGTTCAACCGCTGGGCAATGGTGTTCAGCTCTTGCTGCGTGTAGGGCGACAAGTCCGTGCCCTTGGGCAGATACTGACGGAGCAGGCCATTGGTATTTTCATTACTCCCTCGTTGCCATGGGCTATGCGGATCGGCAAAGAACACCTGGATGGCCAGCCGCTGGGCCAGCTGCTCATGTTCCGCCATCTCTTTGCCTCGATCATAGGTCAACGTTTTCCGCAGTGCCGCGGGGACGTGTCGGAGCTTCTTGGTAAATCCGTCGCACGCACTCTGCGCATCCGTCCCCTCAAGTCGAGCCAAGATGACCAGGCGCGAGGTCCGCTCGACCAAGGTTCCGATGGCCGAACCATTGCGGGCTCCTTTGATCAGGTCGCCTTCCCAGTGACCCGGGACGGTGCGAGTCGCGACGTCGGCGGGACGCTCGGCCAGGAGGGTCATGTTGGGGATCTGCCCTCGTCGATCCGTTCCTCGCGACCGGGGCCGGCGCGTTTTGTGCGCCTGACGCAACGCGGCGAGCAGTGCGCGGCGCAAGGTGCCGCGGGGCAACACGTACAGCCCCACGTAGATGGTCTCAGCCGAGAGGCGTTTCTGCATGTCCGCAGGATACTCGCGACGGAGGCGTCCGGCAATTTGTTCGGGCGAGCATCCATGGACCAGGTGTGTTCGGACGTACCGCCACAGCCAGGGATCCAGGAGTTTGCGGGGCCGCCAGCGTGTGAGCGGTGCAGGCCCGATAGGGATAACCCTTCGTGGCGTTACGGGCAGACTCGCGACTGAGGGTGCTGGGGGCTCGCCCCAATACGGTCGCCATCGTCCGTATCGAATGGCCTTGGGCCAACCCCACGCTCAAGGTC
>JAQBGS010000204.1:0-4543 GCA_032128535.1 Nitrospirota bacterium | reverse complement strand
AGGCGCTCGCCAGTAGTTCCGAAGATCGTTCCGTTCTTATGGGGGTCATTGTGGGCGGTGGAGCGTTGGCTCTCATTCTCATGCTCCTTCCCTTGCAACTCATTGCCCGATCAATTACCGGGCCTTTAACCACCTTGGTTAAAACCGTGGAAAACTTTTCTGGAGGACGCATGCCGAAGGTTCCGGTTCTGGACCGGCACGATGAAATCGGAGAATTGACACGAGTGATGCAGACGATGGGGGCGCAAATCCATCAGCATATTGAACAGATTGAGCATTCGGAACAAGAGTTGCGGACGCTGAATCAAGATGTCACATCTTCGGAAGCCAAATACCGCGGCATTGTGGATCATGCGCCCATCGGGATTTTTACGGTTGAACAGAATCGCGTGATTTTTAGCAATCGGCAAAACTGGGTTATGGCTGTGCGAGATACTGATGCGGAATTGGATCCCGAACAGATGTGGGCAGCCATTCATCCAGAAGATCGCGAAAAATGGCGAGAGGCATTTCATGATGCGTGTCGTCAAGGAGAACCCTTTGAACGAATCTTTCGCTTTCTGCATCCGGACGGAGCGGTTCGAAAGGTTCTCAGCCGTGCGGTTCCGATTCAAGATGAATTTGGGCACACCATGGTGTATCAAGGTTTTAATGTGGACATTACGGCATTAGAGCAAATGCGGGTGCAACTCAGTCGATCCGAGCGGTTGGCGACACTCGGTCAAGTGGCGGCCGGGATTGCCCATGAGATTCGGAATCCCTTAGTGGGGATTGGATCGACAGCCTCTTTGCTGTTGGAGGATTTGGCAGAAGGAGATACTCGGCGAGATGATTTGAAAGCCATCTTAAAAGAAACCCGTCGCTTGGATCGTATCGTCAATCAAATTGTGGATTATGCGCGTCCGCGAGAATTGCTTTCTGTGACCTTTCAATTAGAAGATTTAGTCCGGGAGTCGTTACAAGTCTTAGCCGAACCGATGAAGCAAAAGGAGATTCAGGTCGAATTCAACCCGTTACCCAATCTTGGACCGATACAAGCTGATCGAGATCAGCTGAAGCAGGTGGTGTTGAATATGATTCAAAATGCTGTTGAGGCGATGTCGATGGGTGGGGTGTTCCGTCTCTCCGTTGACGAGGAAACCAATGAACGTGTACCGGGTCTTCGCTTCACGGTTCAAGATAATGGGAAAGGTATCAGTCCGAGTGTTCTTCCTCGAATTTTTGAGCCATTTTTTACCACAGGCAAGCCTCGTGGAACGGGATTGGGTCTTGCGATCTGCCAAAATATTATCGAATCTCACGGAGGTGAGATCCATGCGGACAGTCAGCCTGGGTGCGGGACCACCATGACATGGTGGCTTCCTTGCGTGTGTCAACCTCAACTCTCAACGGTGTAACGAATGCGTGCGAATATTTTTGTGACGGATGACGATGATGTGGTACGCCAAGCCATTACCAGACGGCTCGCAAAACTCCATCATGATGTTCGAAGCTTCGATTCAGGGGAAGCCTTGTTGGAAGCCCTGGACCATGATGTCCCTGACCTCATTTTGTTGGACTTAAAAATGGCGGGGTTGAGCGGACTGGAGACGCTCAAACACATTCGGGCCAAGTCTCAACAGGCCCTGGTTATTCTTCTGACCGCCTATGGCACAGTGGAAGAGGCGGTCGAGGCGATGCGGCTGGGCGCGTATGATTTTCTCATCAAAAGCGTTGATCTGTCCGGTGTCGAGCCAGTAATTGATCGAGCGCTAGAATACTTAACCCTGCGTCGCCGGATCGATTTTGAAACACAAGATCGACCGGGCCGGTATGCCCTTCAGAATTTGGTCTCCAACAGTCCCAGCATGAAGGAGTTGGTCGGGCAAATTCAGGAAATGGCGCAAAACCTGAAAACGACGGTTCTGCTGTTTGGGGAAACGGGAACCGGCAAAGAGTTTGTGGCCCGGGTGCTCCATCATAATGGCCCAAGAGCACAGGGCCCATTCGTGGGGGTGAACTGTACGGCCATTCCCCAGGAGTTATTCGAAAGCGAATTGTTTGGGTATGAACGCGGCGCGTTTACCGGAGCGCATCAACGGAAGCCGGGGCTGTGCGAACAGGCTGAAGGTGGAACGCTCTTTCTGGATGAAATTGGGGATCTTAACCCGACGATGCAAGGGAAGCTGCTACGAGTCCTCCAGGAACGATCCTTTAAACGTCTGGGAGGGCGCCAAGATATTGATGTCGATTTCCGTCTGATTGCTGCCACCAATCGCGATCTTCGCAAAGATGTCGAACATGGCATCTTTCGTGAGGATCTCTTTTTTCGATTGAACGTCGTGTCTCTTGATCTTCCTCCCTTGCGGAAACGGGTCGAAGATATTATTCCACTGGGCTTGCAGACCTTGCTTCGGCATAGCAAGGACTTGGGGAAAGACGTGACGGCCATCGATCCCGAAGCGCGGCAGTTTTTAGAACGCTATCCGTATCCAGGCAATATTCGGGAATTACAAAATATCATTGAGCGGGCGGTAATCTTTTGCCGGGGCCAGACTTTGACCAGTGGCGATTTGCCGCGTGAAGTTCAAGAAATATCCCAATCTGCCGTGAATGTCATCACACAGGGGGATCAACCCATGGTCCGCATTGAAATGCGGTTAGGCGAACATACGTTAGGAGATATCGAGAATACGCTCATTGAGGAAGTGATGCGCGTCTCCGATTTCAATAAAAGCCTGGCAGCCAAACATCTGGGGATTACGCGATTTGCCCTGGATCGCCGTCTTAAAAAACAATCGGACTTGTAAATCGACGGCTGCTGCGGTCCCTCCTTTAGCTGCCTGATTTCTTGCGGCTTTTCAGCAACACGATAAGGCCAATCACTCCAATGATAATTGCCAGAAATCCGAGTAATTCTAATCCTCCCATGCTTTTGCCTTCTTGCTCTTTCCATGCTGACTGACGCCTACTGCCTGGCCTTAGGTGGAAGCTGGTATCAACTGCCCAACTTTGTGTGAGCGTAGCGACTTACCTCATTCTCGATAAAGCTTGGCACTTACATCAACCTTCTGTCTAGTTGAAAATCCTATATTTTAATCGGGGTCATATTGTGGGGCGATCATACGATTGTTAAAATTGCATTCTCTATGAGAATGCCGATATCCCATGCTTGTTGATGTCGTTCTGCCGAGTCGGCGGTTTCAAGTCTTTACTTATCACATTCCCAATCCCCTGCAGGCCCAAGTCTTTGTTGGGACGCCTGTTCTTATTCCGCTAGGCTCGTCCGTGCTTTCTGGTGTGGTGGTTCGGATCTTAGACCATTCCGCCCTTCCTTCTGTTCGCTCTTCGAATCCAACCATGGCATTTCGGGATATCTTGTCCGTGGATGCCACGCCTGAACATTCCCCCCTGGATCAAAGGCTGCTGACGTTGGTGGAGCATATTGCCGATTATTACCTGGCCCCGCTATCAGCATGTTTGCGACTCATTGTGCCGCCTCGTGTGTTCAACGTGGCCAAACGTCTAGTTCTCACCGAAGCTGGTCGAGAGGTATTAGCGGATCCGTCCTTGCCTAGGGAGGAACAGGGGATTTTGCAAAAATTATCACGAGGTTCAAATGGAGTGCTCCGATCATCACTCCTCCGAACCCTGCCTAAGGCAGGGACTTTGGTGACGAAGCTCAAAAGAAAGGGCTGGATTGAGGAACGATCAAGTCTCCCGACTAGGTTCGCGGCCAAAGCGCAGGGAAATACGTTCCCTCTTCCTGTATTAGGGCGCGTTTCTCCTTACGGTGCAATGGAAGATCTTTTTGCACGAGGTCCCACCACATCCTCAATCCCTTCACCGAATCCCAAACTTCTTTCTGGAACAAGGACAGTCATTGCAGATGAACTCGTGAATGAAAGCCTTTCTGGAAAATTTCAGAAACACCTGGTCCTCGGAACTGATCAGGAACGACTCCAGATTTTCCAACAGATCGCCTTAACGCTCTTTCAACAGGGGAGACGGGTACTGTTCCTCGTTCCGGAAGTACAGCAAGTGGAAGCGGTGGCCAGGCAACTGCGGGAAACCTTGAGTGAATCAGTGGAAGTCTA
Source organism: Nitrospirota bacterium (assembly GCA_032128535.1). Taxonomy (GTDB): domain Bacteria; phylum Nitrospirota; class Nitrospiria; order Nitrospirales; family UBA8639; genus Nitrospira_E. The sequence goes on along the minus strand of JAQBGS010000204.1, from coordinate 467 downwards.
TCATGGACACATATCGACGTCGGTTCGAGCAGATTGTTGGGAACGGATTCGACAGGGCGGAGCTCAGCTGGTGGTTGGAACCCGATCAGCATTGTTTGTCCCGCTTCCGAATCTCGGTTTGATTTGGGTGGATCAAGAAGAAGATGCGTCCTACAAGGACGAGCATCTGCCCTATTATCATGCGCGTGAAGTGGCGGGGATGCGGGGATCGATAGAACAGGCCTTGGTGGTGTATGGCTCGTCTTGCCCATCCCTGGAAACCTATTCAGCATTTCGTGACAAGATTCAGGAAAATGTTCAGGTTTCCAGCTCAAAAAATCCTGTCATGAATCTGATCGATATGCGAGAGCAGGCCTCTGGAGCGATTCTGGCACCGCCTTTAGTTGAACGCTTGACGCAGGTGCTCAATGAGGGAGAACAAGCGATTCTGATCCTCAATCGAAAAGGATTTTCTCAATCGCTCCTCT
>JAQBGS010000203.1:0-2697 GCA_032128535.1 Nitrospirota bacterium | reverse complement strand
GGTAAAAAAACCGAATGGTGGCGACATCCGCATTCATGGCCCGAGCGGCCATCTCTCGCAGATCATCTCGAGTCAGATGCTCCCAACCAGGCCGCTTCGCAAGATCCAAGGATATCGTATTGACGAGACCGCCTGGCTTGATGCCGACCCATTGGCCCCAATCCAGACGAATTCGAGCGGACACCATCTTAGGAAGTCCGGTAGGGTGCTCCTCCCAAAGACATTCGTGTAATGGAGCCCCTGAGGGATCAGCCATCAAAATGCGCTGGCCATGCTGGCCATAGAACACGTGATGGCCGGAGGGAAGCTCCACCACTCGCCCACCGGCTGTGTCCCAATGATCTTTATACGGGTAATTGCCAGGAAACCGAATGACTTCAGGATGCTGCAACGTGGCTTGAACGTTCATGGCAGGATCAGTGGTTAGGCAAAACCGGCTGTCTTAGCCAGCTTAACGAAGACGGATCATACAGAATTAATGGTTCTGGTCTTACAGCTTTACGATGGATATGGGGGATCTATTTTGGGTTTTGCTCGCGAAAAAGTTTTGTCAGTTGAGCAAATCGCACTTGTGCCACCAATTATTGTGTCAACAGAGTTTTCCGTGTTGCCGGGTTTCGCCCCGGCAGGCGTCGGACCATGGGAGAAAAACAAATCAGTGCCCCACATGAAAGATCGGGATACCCTATATTCTGTATGATCCACCAAGACTCGGCAATCTGAGAAAAAACAGAAATAAATTGATGGTGTTATTAGAAAGAAATCCTATTAGACCCGTTGAATATTACTCGAAAAAACTCAAATATAACCAAGAAGAATTCAATGCCAGTAGCTGACGGGAATGGTCAAAAAAGTCGTCCAGCAAGGGCACGAATTGCTTGCTGCATCCCGCAGAGTGCAACCATTGTTTGACGCACGGAGCGTACTTTCAGTACGTGAGTACGACAAAATGGCGAGAACGCCGCTGGTGGCTTTTTTCAACATTCCCCTATTCGCGAATTTGGCCAGTGCCATAGACGAGATATTTTGAACAGGTCAAATCTTCGAGGCCCATCGGTCCCCGAGCATGGATACGGGAGGTACTGATACCAATTTCTGCACCCAACCCAAATTCATAGCCATCATTCAAGCGCGTAGACGCATTGACCATGACTGCTCCAGCATCTACTTCCCTCAAAACTCGCAAGGCTCTATCATAATCATTGGTCACAATGGTTTCCGTATGACGCGATCCATATTGGTAAATATGGTCCATGGCATCATCAATGTCTTTAACCACTTTGATCGCTACAATTAAGGCTAAAAATTCCTGCCCAAAATCCTCCTCCTGAGCCGGTTTGGCCTCAGAGACAATTTTACAGGTCTTGGAACATCCACGCATTTCCACTTTGGCCTCAAGAAATTCGGCGGCCAACGATGGCAGCAGCTTTTTCGCGACCTTTTCATGGACCAACAAGGTTTCCATGGCATTACAGGTTGAAGGTCGCTGCACCTTAGCGTTAAAACTAATGCGTTGAGCCATAGAAAGGTCTACATCCGAATCGACATAAATATGGCACACGCCTTTATCATGTTTAATCACGGGAATCGTGGCATGCTCATTCACGGTCTTCATCAGCGCATCGCCCCCGCGTGGGATGATCAGATCAATATATTGGTCGCTTTTGAGTAGAGCCAAAACCACTTCACGATCAGGTCGGTCGATAAACGTAATGGCTCCTTCGGGAATTCCAGTTTTTTGCGCGGCTTCCCCTAAGACCTTGGCAATCGCCTTATTGGAGTGAAGGGCCTCAGAGCCTCCCCTCAACACACACACATTGCCGGACTTTAAGCATAAGGCTGCCGCATCAGCGGTCACATTTGGGCGCGATTCATAAATGATTCCAATTACGCCGATTGGCACCCGCACGCGTCCCACTCGCATCCCATTCGGACGCTGCCAAAAACCTTTTGATTCCCCGACCGGGTCCCGTAATTTGGCAATCTCACGAATCTGCTTGGCCATATCCGCAATTCGTTCAGGAGTTAAACGAAGACGGTCGGCCATTGCGGCACGGGACTCATCCCCTTCTAACGCCTTAAGATCTTCCTCGTTGGCCTCAAGCAGCGCTTCCTCGGCTTCCTCAAGCCCTTCTGCCATCGCCAGCAAGGCGGCATTTTTTTTCATGGCAATCATGCCACTCAAAGGACGAGCGGCATCCTTGGCCTTTTGTAAGACGAGAGCGAGGTATTCCTCATGAGTGAGTTCCTTTTCCTCCTCTACGACTTCTTCTTCCTTTGATTCATCTAAAACTTCAAGATTTTCTTCAGAAACATTGTCTTCCATATTATTTAAGCCTTTATCAATGCTAAATTCCCCTAAAAAATGAAGCCAAGGACTATTTACTCTCGTACTGGAGAGGAGAAAACCGTGAAGGAGAATACCTGGCAGCTATAAAAACCGTCAAGAAATCTCATTGGTCGCGATCTTTGGTAGAACCCTATCCTTTTGCTTGATTTTATAGGTAAAATCCTGGTACACACATGGGCCTTTTCTGCACAGTCCTTGTGCCAGTTTTTATCGAGATTGGTATGCCGAGGTAGCTCAGTTGGTAGAGCACAGCCCTGAAAAGGCTGGTGTCCGCAGTTCGATTCTGCGCCTCGGCACCATATTTTTCCAATGCAGGAACTCCTTCTCCCCTATGATTATGATTTAAT
>JAQBGS010000202.1:0-4749 GCA_032128535.1 Nitrospirota bacterium | reverse complement strand
GCGTTTCAGAATCGCCTTCACGTCCGGCGATGCCAGGATTTCTTCCTCTACTGGGGGGTTGCTTCTGTTTACGGGGATAAACTGAATCCCAACCAACACGATTACCAGCACGACTACAATCCTGACCAATTTTGTTTTCATCCAAGCACTCCTCTTCGGTATAAGTTTGCGCTGAATGGACTATCCCAAGCTACGATCATCAGTGAGCGATAACAACACCCTACCCGCTCAATTGACGAACGCAAGAAGCATGGCAAAAACCAACAATTGTGTGACTTCCTTGACCGGCTGATTCCCCCTGAAGGAGGTCCAGAAAAACGGGATAGTCTTTTCAATCATACCGAGCGCGACCAGCTTCGTCGAAAGATCCACTTCTTGATTTCAACGGCCCCAAAGACCACCGTGGACAGAACAAGACAGAACACTAATTCGTTCAGGCTCAGCGGGGTGGTTTTAAAGATGTGATTGAGAAAGGGGACATAAATCGTGGCCATTTGCAAGGCAAAGGTAAAAAGGACGACCCCAAGGAGTTGGGGATTCGACCATAGACCTTGCTGAAATAACGACTCTTTCTCCGACCTCATCGCCAACACATTACCCAGCTGGGACAAGGTCAACACCGTAAAGACCATCGTCTGCCAGTGAGTTGATCCGGTGTGATACGCCCAACCTTGGGCCAAGAGAGCCACACTACCCATGAGCAGCCCCACCCAGACAATGTCCTGCCACATTCCATGGGCAAAGATGTTTTCTTGGGGTGGCCTTGGCGGTCTCTCCATAATGCCCTTCTCCGCTGGTTCCAAAGCCAGAGCCAGCCCTGGCAAGCCGTCGGTCACTAAGTTAATCCACAAAATGTGAATCGGCAGGAACGGAAGGGGAAGGCCAAAGAATGGCGCCAAAAAAATCGTCCAGATTTCCCCCGCATTACTGGTCATGGTGTACCTGATAAATTTTCGGATGTTGTCGAAAATTCGGCGCCCCTCCGCCACGGCCGTCACAATGGTGGCAAAATTATCGTCCAAGAGAATCATATGAGAAGCTTCCCGTGAGACATCAGTTCCCGCAATGCCCATCGCCACGCCTATATCGGCACCTTTGAGAGCTGGAGCGTCATTGACCCCGTCACCCGTCATCGCGACAAACTCCCCTTTTTTCTGGAGGGTCTTCACAATGTTGATCTTCTGCTCCGGCGCGACCCGGGCATACACTCGGATATGTGGAACTCGCTCTTCCATTTCTTGCAACGAAAGCTGCGCCAACTCCTGGCCAGTGATGACCTCATCATTGTCTGTCATGATTCCCAGACGGATAGCGATCGCTCGCGCCGTGGCCGGGTGATCCCCTGTGATCATCACCGGGGTGATCCCAGCAGTTTGGCAAAGGGCGACCGCATTTCGAACTTCTTCTCGTGGTGGATCAAGCATACCGACTAGCCCCAGAAAGGTGAGTTGACATTCACTAATTTCCGGCGAGAGGACGGCAGGCATGTGAGGCCATTCGCGAAAGGCCAGTCCCAGCACGCGCAAGCCGTTGGCAGCCATCTGTTCCGCACATTCCAAAATCGCTTTCTTTTGGATAGGCGCTGGGCCGGACTCGTCTAAGGCCGTGTCACATTGGTCCAACACCTCTTCCGGTGCCCCTTTGGTGAAAGACATCACCCCTTCGCGACCATCATGGAAGGTGGTCATGCGTTTGCGGGTGGAATCAAAAGGGATCTCCCCCCGGCGCGGCGAGGTGAGAGCAAGAACCTCCTTGTCGTAATTCGCTTCCCGCGCAGCCATGTAAAGAGCCACTTCGGTTGGATCGCCGATGACTTTCCCCTGGTCATTCCCCGTTGCATCGTTGCTTAAAGCCATGGCCTGGTAGAGCAAATCCCAAAGCTTGCCCTCGGTCTCTCCTTGGCCACATTCCTTGACCAATTGCCCATTCGCATAGAGCTGCTCCACCCGCATTTTGTTCTGCGTAAGGGTACCGGTCTTGTCAGAACAGATGTAGGTGACTGATCCCAAGGTTTCTACAGCAGGAAGTCTCCGAATCAGGGCATTCTTTTTAACCATCTTATGTGCGCCCAGGGCTAATGAAATTGTCACAACGGCTGGAAGCGCCTCCGGGATTGCAGCTACAGCGAGGCTGACGGCTGTGAGAAACATGAGAACCGCCGGTTCCCCTCGAAGCACTCCCAAAACAAACACGAAGAGACAGATGGCGAGAATGGCCAAGGCCAAGCGTTGCCCGAATCGGGCTAATCGTTTTTGCAAAGGAGTCTGGACCGCTTCTTCCTCCTGCAAAAGGCCAGCGATCTTCCCAAGCTCAGTGGCCATACCGATGGCGACCACGACCCCGGTAGCCCGACCGTAAGTCACGACGGTGCCTTTGTACGCCATGTTCAGACGGTCACCGACGGGAAGTTCTACAGTTGCAAGACTGGCAGTGTGTTTTTCGACAGGCACCGACTCCCCAGTCAAAGCCGCCTCGTCTATTCTCAACTGGATAGCTTCAATCAACCGCAAGTCGGCTGGGATGAGGTCCCCTACCTCAACCATGACAATATCGCCGCAGACAAGTTGGGGAACAGGGACGGTCACCGTTTGTCCCTCTCGACATACCCTTGCGCTGCGAGGAACCAGCATTTTCAAGGCAGCCATCGCGCGCTCTGCCCGAAATTCTTGAACAAACCCAATGACCCCATTCAGCAATACGATGACGACAATGGCGAGGGCATCCAGTGGCTCGCCGATGATTCCTGAGACGACGGCAGCGGCAATCAAAACCAGAATCATGAAATCGGTGAATTGATCCAAGAACATCCACCAGAGACTCCGAGGGGGATGTTCCAGAATTTCATTTGGACCATAGGCATTCGTCCGTCGTTGGACTTCGGATACGCTCAGGCCGGTCTGAGGATCCACACTCAAGCGTTGCGCGATCTCCACAGCAGAAAGTGTGTGCCATGGAAGCGCTTCGATTTTCGTCGAAGAAGGACTTCTGCTCATGATGTCAGCATTGGCCATAAAGCAAATCACAGAGGGCCATTAGCCTATACCCCATTAGGCAAATTACGCTTCAGTATATTTAGCATTGGATTGGCTCCTTGTATGTGTCCCCCCGGGCTATCCGATCTTAATGAAGTCAGATATTCAATCAGCTTCCCGCGAAACAAGCAATTTTCGCTGGAACCCTCCAATAAGGTGGCGTGACGAAAGGAGACATCAGCACCAAAGGTTTCAGTTGCTAGCTGTCATCATTAGGCTAACGCCAGGAATAATTACGTCAAATGTGAACAGAAAGAAGGACGATTTTTTTGAGTAGTGAGAAACAGGAGAATCAGTGCGCGGTGAGATGCTCGATTGCGTGTTGCGACTTATAACTCCACCCTCCCCTCGCGGGAACCCGGAATACAGTTCTTGGGGGTAGGCCAATCCGGAGAGAAAAGAACCCGCCCTCCCAGGCGAAATTCTTTACTCAGGTTCAGAACTGACATAGCCTAAAAGAATGTCGCGCCTTGCGACGATACCAATCAGTTTTCCATCTTTATTATCTATGACAGGCACCCGAATCACATGATTGGTCTGCAGTACATAGATCAGTGTCCGTATATCCGTGTCTGGCGTCACACTGACCGTGTCGTGGGTCATAATCTGACCAGCTGATATGTCACTCAATTTCTTGCCCATATCGAGTACGGCTAGAAGATCAAATTCTGTGACAATACCAACCAACCGTTGGTTACAGTCCACAATTGGCACTCCACCAAATCCCTCAATCATCAATGAGGCTAATACATCCCCTTTCGTCTGCTCGTGGCCAAATTGAACATCCTCCTCCATGACGTCGGCTACTCTCAAACAGTCAAAAATCGGCACTCCTGAATCGGGAACCTCATTCTTTTTAATCATGGAATAATCCTCCTCTCCCTTCGAAATCCGAGATAAGCGCTCGGACAATATCTTTCCGTTCGCAAGTCAACCTTCTGAGGAAAGAGAGAAATAATGCCGCCGGATCTAAACCTCAAGAGGCCACCATGGGCATCTTTTAGAAACCCCACCCTTTACGAAAAGTCGAGGTTCAGCTGACATGTTCCTCACTCAATACCATACCTCGCATCAGCTCATAAAAAGGCAATTTCTGATCCTAAATTCACATCATAGGGAAAGCTGCATCTATCGAAGACGGGGAGCGGCTTTTTAAATTGCTGTACTGGGTTTAGGGTAGTACATTCCGGTCCCGGCAGGACAGAACATATAGACATGGAGGAGAAGGACCTTAAGTGCTGTCACTCAATAGTCGTTCAGGTGATTCATTTTTCCCCAGAGGTCGTTCTTTGGATTGCCCCTTTATTACCCACAAATGCTATGCATGTGCCAAATTATCTAGAGCTCCCGGAGAAACGTCGGGCAAAGGAGAATCGTTCCCCTACCTGTTACAATGGTCGGTTAAGATGAACGCACGTCACCGCCAGGAACGACTGACCCGCCGCTTATCCCTCTTCTTTTCAAGCATCATGTGTTTGTTGCTCCTGATGATGTTGCTAACGGGAAGGCATACGACTTCCGAAATTATCATCCGCATCCTCATCGCGAGTCTCGTAGCCGTGTTTCTGTATCGATTTCTGACTCGGAGAATGCGCCGTCGCGCCATGCTTCGAAAGCAACCATTTCCCGCAACCTGGGAAACCATCCTGCAGGGCGAGGTCCCGTTTTTTCTGACACTCAATGAGTCGGAGAAGGACCGCTTTCGTGAAGAGGTGCG
>JAQBGS010000201.1:0-3058 GCA_032128535.1 Nitrospirota bacterium | reverse complement strand
ATGGTGGTGGGAGGATCTAGGACTCACGCAGGAAGATTTTATGGCGTTGGGCCGTTACCCGGAGTTGGGAGCCGATCAATTTCACATGACGACTTTACCCATCCGTCTGGCAGCGTTCATTAATGGGGTGAGCCTTGAACATGGGCAGGTCTCAAGAAAGATGTTTCATACCCTGTGGCCGGAACGGCTGGTGGATGAAGTGCCTATTCACAGCGTCACCAATGGGGTGCATGTTTCAACGTGGGTTGCCAAGGAAATGGATGTGTTGTATCAAAAACATCTGGGATCTGACTGGCGGGAACGGTGCGATGATCCCGTCCTGTGGCAGGGTATTGAGGCGGTACCGGATGAGGAATTATGGGAGGCCCGGCAATTTCTGAAACGAAAGCTGCTGATTTTCATCCGTCAGCGCGTTCGAATAGGATGGATGGATGGGACGATGGAGCCAATCCAAGTGTTGGCGAGCGGGGCGTTGCTTGAGCCGCATTCCTTGACCCTGGGCTTTGCCAGACGATTTGCCCCCTATAAACGGGCCACTTTGTTGTTTTCAGACCTGGATCGGCTGAAAAAAATCCTGTTAAATTCCTGGCAGCCTGTTCAAATTATCTTTGCCGGAAAATCTCATCCCGCTGACCAACCAGGGTGTGAGTTAATCCATCGTATTTATCAATTTGCCAAAGCGCATCATCTGGGGGGCCATATTGCGTTTGTCGAAGATTACGACATGCATGTGGCCAAATTTTTGGTGCAAGGGGTGGATGTGTGGCTTAATAATCCTCGTCCTCCGCTGGAGGCCAGTGGGACAAGCGGACAGAAAGCCGCCTTAAATGGCGTGCCCAACTTGAGCGTGTTAGATGGGTGGTGGAAGGAAGGCTATGATGGAAGCAATGGCTGGGCGGTGCCCCTCCTGGATGAACCGGTGGATGATGGGAAACAGGATGTTTGGGATTGCGCAAACCTCTACAGGATTCTGGAAGACGAGGTCATTCCTTTATACTATGACCGTAGTATTGATGGGATTCCTCATGGATGGTGCAGCCTCGTCAAAAATGCTATTCGGACAGGGGCTCCTAGATTTAGTGCCCGTCGCATGTTGAAAGAATATGTGGAGCGAGCCTATGCTCCCCTGCTCTCCCATGCGGTGACCTCTGTGGAAGAAAAACTTGCCTGACTTTGAATGGTGTGTATCGATTGCAACTTGATGGGCTGTCACCTTGTCCGGATGGGAAGTTGGTGATTCGTTCGATGGCTGTTCGTTTTCAAGCGAGTGTTCACATGTTCCTATCGATCATGCAGATTGTCTACGGGTTGTTCTTCCCGTCCGTCAGGCTTGCACGGGTTTCTTTCTGGGCTGCGGGGCAACAAGTAATACCGCGATTCTTTCGCCCTACCACTAACAATCGTCGGGGGTGCCTATGCTGAAAATTATTCGATGGGTTATTGTGTTCGGTGTGGTATTTTGGGCCGGATTTTACACCGGCCAACAACCGGATGTGGTCAAGCAAACCCTGCGAGATTTGTCCGGAGAGGTACTGGAAAAAACCATTGGTCTTGACCAAACGGTCAAATTGCAACGGCAAATGTTGGGAGCCAAGGAAGGGTTGGTCGAGGGCCGAGCCTACTTACTAGAGCATGATTTTGCAGGGGCTTCCGGAGAATTTGAACGCACCCTTCAGCATTTAGATGAAGCGGTCGCTCTTGACCCGCAAGGCCCGTTGGCTAAGAAGATTGAACCGGTGAAGCAGAAAATCCGTGAAGCTCAAGCGAGCTTGGCTCAGGGCCGAAACCTCCCGCCCCATTTATTAGAGGACCTTCGTCAAGAACTGCAGGCAGTTCTACCGTAATACGTTAGGCGTTGACGGCCTCTTTTTTCCACGCGGCCAACATGCGTTCGATCCGCATTCGGACGACTAAATCTGGATCTTTCAGTAAGGGTTTGACGGCTTCTCGTCCGCGAGGATCCCCGATTTTTTCTAGTGCGCCGGCAGCCGACAGGCGTGTAAACCAATCCGTATCTTGCAACCGTTCAATCAAAGAATCTACGCTACTGGCATCCTTAATTTCTCCCAGCGCAAGGATCGCTTGTTTTCTGGTGACTTCTTCAGGGTCCTTCAATAACTCCAACAATCGACCCACAGCAGGTTTCCCTAGCTCTGCCAATGCCCGAGTGGCGTCATCTTTGAATTCATCACTGCGCATAAAGGAAATGAGAGGATCAAGAACCCGTTCATCGTTTATCTTCCCTAATGCTTTAATGGCTGGTTTCCTGGCATCATAATCGCGTGCGTAGCGGAGCAGCAGTTCGACGGCAGGGGAGCCGATCATGGCGAGGGCTTCGATCGCGGCGTCACGTACTTGCCAATCGCCGTCTGGCAAACATCTCACGATGGGTTCGATGCACCGTTCGTCACCCATTTCACCCAGGGTAATGATGGCTTCGCGGCGGACGACCCAATCCGAATCATTTAACAGATTGATTTGAATATCGATCTCATCTTTCACTTTCTCTTCGACGAATTCATCTTCTGGTTCTGCTGCCTCTATATCGGCTTCAGCTGAGGCCACGATGTCTGTCATTTCTTCTTCGGATTCGGCTGTGATGGCTTCAGCCACTTCATCGACTAATTCGTCTTTGGGAAGGGTTTTCTTCCCGTCCAAGGAGACGAATTCGGTTTGATCCGAAAATTCATCGTCAATATTTTTTTGGTCGTCACGCATTATGGGGTTCCTCCAAGTTTTTGCTGTGTCAGGGCTTCTCGGTTTTATTTTGCGGCATCGGCCTTTTTGGCAGTTCGGGAAGCTTCCCGGTGCTTTGCGGCTTGAACTTTTCGTTGTGTCCGCTTTAATCGTTTCCGGAGGGACCGAATAGCCGGGTTTCCTTCAGGGTCTTCACTCTTTGCTGCGGATTCCCTCACCTTTGTTTTTAGGGCAACTGTGTCTTCCTGAAGAGATCGTCGTTTAGCCATGAGACAAGCATTCTCCTAGATAACAGATGATTCCATACCCCAAATCAATTGGGGATTTACCTGAGAGAGTCTAGTCAAGGGCCTTGAAAGGT
>JAQBGS010000200.1:0-23150 GCA_032128535.1 Nitrospirota bacterium | reverse complement strand
CCTTTCGATCAATAAAGGTGAACTGCGGGAACCCCCATTGCGCGACTTCTGGCTGGATCAGATCTGGAGATTGATACGCCATCAATGAAGCCTTCGCCAAAAGGAGTGCGTTTTGACGGCGATATTGGGTCGTTTGTGAATCAAACAAACTGAGTTTCACGAGAATCCTCCTTGGTGAAAAGGGAGACGGAAGGTGACGAGTGTTGTCCTCTACCGAGAGCCCTACTGACAAGAGGAACTATACGTGAGGAGGGTGCACAAATCTAGAAATTATTTGAGGATGGCTCACTCAGGTTGTCAGACAAAACAAAAGGAATGGTAGGAACGAAACAAGGAGCACGCCTATCTAACACCACGCCAGATTGCCGCTCCATTCCGCCCCTCCACCGGAAAAAGGTCGGTCAAGAATTTCCCCCCAATGTTCACGAAGATTGGTGAAAATTTGAAGATACCCGGTGAAGGTATTGGGTTTTTGCATATAGCCATTCACTCCTAAGCCCGCTGTTTGAAGAATGTCCTTGGGAGCTTTGGATGTCGTCAACACGACGATAGGAATGCAGGCGAGGCCAGAATCTCGTTTCATTTCCATCAAGACTTCAGCCCCTGACATGCCAGGCATGTTCAAATCCAATAAAATGACACTGGGACGCGGCGAGGTTGCTGGAGACTCGAACGGCCCTCGGCGATACAAATAATCGAGAAGCTCTGTTCCATTATCCACTAGTCGTAAACGATCCCCAACAGGCGATTCGGCCCAGGCTTCTTTGATCAATTCACAATCATCCGGGTTATCATCAGCCAACACGATCGTGTGTATCGGTGGGTAAACCATTATTCTCCTGACCTTTTCCACAATGCCATCGGAACCATTTCAGATAATCACCTGTTAGCTGGACGCACCCCTATCCAAATGAATTTCATCTTTATACTTATCGGTTGGTATTCTGAAAATCTTGCAAAACTGGGCGAAAGAAGGACCTACTGAAAAACTCAAGGCTTTTTTATTACGCAGGAATGGGAAGGCGTCTCCAGAGATGGTGGGGCGCGGGAGTTTCATGTAACCGGTTCGGCCAGATCCCCAAATGCCGGAAATGCCACCACTGCAATAACGCATCCCAGCCACCGACACGAATGACATTCGGATCAGTAACCAGGCGATTCCACGGTTGGTCCATAACAAAAACCCGTGCCCCCACCGCTTGATAACTTTGGAGATGTTCGGGATGATCATCAACCGCAACAGTAATGGATTCGGGAATCTCCGTTTTTTCTTCGGTATGGTACAGCGCGTCGAAGGGAAGACCATGAGTCGTGAGCCACGCCAATGTTTGCGGACGAGAATACGGGCGCCGCGCCGTCACAATAATGATGCGACACGTTTGGTGAAGGACCTCCAGGACATACTTGGCCCCTGGGTACAAGGCCAACTGAGGAATAGATTCTTCGTGGAAGCGCGTAAAAATTTCCTCAATCAGAGAACGTTCAATTTCACTAGAATCCAGCCCTCCTGCGCTGCCATATTTACCGATTGGCCAAGGAGTTCCCGTCAATTCTTGAAACAGGCGTTGCACTTCGGGCTCCGCTCTTCCTAAGACATTATCAATATCCACCGCAAAACAAGGGCGCATTTTAGTGTTCATGCCAAGCCATTTCTTCGGACAAACATGAAAGGGGTATCAGACAATGGAAAATCTGTTCAGTCATCATCATAGACGTGGCCCCACCATAGAAATATTCTGAGTGAAGAATCAAGCATGCCACAACAATCTATCATTCAATTCGGAAAACCCATATCGGCAGGGGGGAAACCTGCCCTTCCCCGCAGACAACAAAATACCAATCAGATGTATAGAGAATGGGGGGAAACAAAAAACCCTTAGGGAGTCAATCCTGCAGTGAGTGAATGCTTCACAAGTGCAGTTCGAAGCGGCCGATTGGTCAAGGCCAGATAGGCTTTGCTAATAGAGCCAACCGGCTGGACCTCCATGAGAAACGGGGTTTCCCAATCGTCATCAGCAACATCAGGTTCTTCCGGAATGAGGACTTTGCGATAATGTTGTTCATAGGCCGCTATAATTTTTAACGGGACGCCCCCCACAGTTCCGACATGCCCGTCCGCTGTCACCGTGCCCGTCATGACCGTTTCTTCATCAACCGGTTCATTTTTTGCGAGTGCGACAATCGTGAGTGCCGCCATCGCTGAGAGGCTTTCCCCATATAACGTCACACCCGGATACGGCAACGAAAAACGGATCGTCCACGAGTCAGGGTTCAAGGCCGCAGCCTCGACCACCCGATACAACGCTTCAATCACTGACTGTTGGGCATAGGGAGAAAATTTCCCAGGCGTGGTGTGAAATTGAATATCTAACCCGTCATGATCACGTCGCTGAAGAAAGTCCAATTGAATTTCAGCCACAATCCCAATCGGCTCTTGAGCTTCATTCATCGTGGTTCCCAGAATGGGAATGGCTGTTCGAATATGCTCCAGTGGGGCATCAATACCCGGAGCCGCTTCGCTTTGCGAGGGCCAACTCAGTGAAGCCATACCCAAAAAGACGAAACAAACGAGAAAAGCATAAGACGAGAGAATGCATACGTGATCGGCACAGAGAGCAGGCTGGGTGGAGAACCGTACAACCCGAAGGGAACTAAGAGAACTTTTGTAGGACGATGCCGAAGATCCAACCATTCGCAGTCCTCCATAAATGACTACTCGTTCCCCTTCGGTCCGACGAAAAGGAAACTTAAGCCTTAGGAGGCGGTTGGCTTATTGAGGCTTCTCCCCACCCTCGGGGGGTTCTCGGCTATGGCATGATCAGTGTTCTTTCTCTGTAGGAATTTTTTTTCGATTGACTCGGCCATACATCACAAAACAGGATGTATCGATTCTGGCGAGCCAGGACCACTCTTGCTAGCCGCATTCTTCGCGTGGTCGATGAATATGATGAGCTGTTAAGTGGTCATCACAGTGAAAAACCCCAAACGGTCCGTGGAGCCCTTCAATCCTTGTATCAACAGGGCAAGAAAGGGGCGTTGGATGCAGAATTGGTCGGCAAATTCATTAACCTCATCGGGATTTATCCGACATACAGTTTAGTCGAGCTCAGCACGGGTGAGCGAGGCATTGTCACGGCCAACTCTCGAGAAAACCTTCTTCATCCCACGATATTGCTCATTCAGGATGCCGCCCACCAACCATTATCTGAACCCATTCCCTTCAATTTTTCAGTCTTGGGAGCAGACACTCCAAACCCCGAGATTGTGAAAATCTTGCTGCCAGAGGAAGCCGGAATTCAGCTTGATGCTGTATTGGAAGATTGGGTGACCCTTTAGCTCATTTTGTTTTCAGTTTCCTTCAACGCCACTCTCGAAAACTCTGCAATATTGCTCATGAATTCATATTCATGAGACAAATTGTCATTTGTCTATACGTTTAAACTCTAATAAACGACAACATTAGACAGGAAAAACTATTAACGCTCTAAGGCGCAAGATTCCTTGGGCGATGGCGATAAAGGAGAGACATCAGCACATATTTCATTCCGCAACCCCAAATAGGGCTGGAGGGCAGGCGTATGAACACGATTCTTCAGGACTCCACAACGAGAAGCTGGTGCCTCAGTGGCCTGACAGTCATGGTGCTCATGGCAGGGGTACTTCTGGAAGAAGGTCAAGCGAGAACCTACTTACCTTCTCCAGAAAATTCCTCTATTCAAACCAGCAGGTTGAATCGACACGCACAATCTTCCGAATCGACGAAGACCGTAAAACTAGAGCCTCTTAATACATCCCTGGAACAAAAGGCCAACAGTCCAATTTTCCAAAAAGAAGGAACAAACAAAAACCCGGAAAAAAAAAGGATGGGCCTGGCTATTTTATTCTTGGGAATCTTGGCCGAGGAAGGCTAATACTTTTGGGGGATACGAACCGTGCAAAAACGGTTTAAGGCACCGGCCAGGTCGAATCTTCTTGGCTACACAAACTATCCAATATGCCAATCTGGGTGGGCCAGAGTAAAAAGACATCGAATCCTTCCGCTTAAATCACCTTCTCAACATCGTCCTACATCGTCAGACGTTTTCACCATACACAGGTTCAACTCACCTGTAGAACTATTACTGGAAATCAAAGGGGCTCTTCATCTCAACGATGACGAGGAGGAAGAATATTGAGGGGTCGAGAGATGTGTCGGAGAAAGGTGTTCCAATGCCAATAACAAGGCATGCGTTCCCGAGCGACCATGCCCATAGGCGAGGACAGACTGGTAGAGCTTGTGAACTACGGCAAGTCCTGGGAGGAGTAAGCCCATGCGATTGGCTTCAGCTAGAGCCACTCCCATATCCTTAATGAAATGCTCAACAAAAAATCCTGGCGCAAAATCTCGTTGCAACATTTTGGGTGCCAGATGATCCAAGGCCCAGCACCCAGCGGCTCCCTGACGGATTGATTCCAAAAGTTTCTCGCCATCTAACCCAGCTTGTTGAGCATACAACAACGCTTCACAGACGCCGATCATCGTCCCAGCAATCGTGATTTGGTTGCATAATTTGGCATGCTGCCCGCTGCCCGCAGGCCCATGATGCACCACAATTTTTCCAAATGTGCCAAGTATAGGTTTGAGTGCTTCAAATGCTGAAGGATCGCCGCCGACCATGATAGACAACGTTCCCTGGTTCGCACCCACCTCTCCGCCAGAGACGGGAGCATCCAGAGCAACGGCGTTGTGCTCTCTGGCACGCTCTTCAATCTCTTGTGCCAAATTGGGCTCCGAAGTTGTTAGGTCCACAAACAGCTGTCCAGGTCTGGCTTCGGATAGTAATCCATTCTTACTCAAATAGATGTCTCGAACATCATGAGGGAAACCCACCATGGTGAACACGAGGTCCGTGGAACCTGCGATCTCAGCAACGGTCTCAGCCCACTGAGCCCCTTGTCGAAAGAGACCTTCTGCCTTGGCTTTGGTCCGGCTATGAATCCTGAGCGAATGCCCTGCTCGAAGTAGATGCTCACACAAAGGCCCGCCCATCACCCCGGTCCCAATCCAGCCAATTCTGACAGGTGACGGAAGCTTGTAGATTATGGGAGGAGGGATCGTCATGAAGAGAACATTTTTCGGTAAGAATGAGGAAATTATTAGGCTGGCTGTTGTTGAGTTAAACAATGAAGGGTCCCAAACCCCCACACCAAATCCACGGCATGAATGCCCACCACTGTTCGGTCAGGAAACAGTTCAGACAAGATGCCCAACGCCACCTGATCATTCAGGTCGTTAAATGTCGGCACGAGCACGACTGAATTGCCAATATAAAAATTCGCATAGCTGGCCGGCAAGCGACGCCCTTCAAAAAACAGGGGAGTTGGCATGGGCAAGGGCACCACCAGCAACCTTCTGCCATCTTCTGCCCGCATGCCATCTAGCCGTTCACGGTTTTCTGCCAGAGGATGATAGTTGACATCAGCAGGATTCGATTCCTGACACAGCACCACGGTATAAGGATCCACAAACCGGCACACATCATCCACATGCCCATGCGTGTCGTCACCGGCAATACCTTTTCCTAACCAGAGAACCTGTGAGACACCTAAGTGGGCGAGGAAGACGTCTTCATAATCCTGACGAGAAAATCCTGGATTCCGCACCTGCACCTGCTCATCTAGTAAACATTCCTCTGTAGTCAGCAACGTCCCTTGCCCATTCACGTCGATGGCACCGCCCTCTAGAACGATCCCCCGTTGATTTCGTTCAACAGGAACCAATGGAATCTTGAGTTTATGGCCTAATTTTACGGGGATACGATCATCCAACTGCCAATCGGGATATTTGGCCCAAGCAGTAAAGCGAAACCGGGCAATGGCCACCTGAACGTCCGATTGATCATTTTTGAGAAAGATCGGACCAAAATCCCGCGCCCATCCCCGGTTGGTCGGAATCCGAAAGAACTGAATACGGGTCATCTCGACACCAACTTTGTCCAGCACACGTCGGGCTTTCAATTCATGGGCCTTGTCATTCACGAAGATTCGGACGATCTCCCCACCAGAGAGCTTCCGAACCATTTCTCCATACACCCAGGGAATGACTCCCATTTTTCCAGGCCAGTCTTTAGAGTTATGGGGCCACCCAATCCACGTCGCCTCATGCCACTCCCACTCCGCCGGCATCCGCAAACATAATTTTTCATTCGTAGGTTGAGAAGCATCTCCAATATTTTTAACTTGAATCCTATTTTCCCTCTCCCTGCCAGGGGCTTTCTCTTGCAAAGAGAAAGCGCTAGGGTGAGGATCAAGACCACTAGAACCCTCTAATCCTCTCACAATCTCCTCCAACACATCATCCATCTTCGTCAGAACATCATCATTCCAAAATCGAAGTACACGAAAACCCACAGATCTCAAATAATTCGCGCGCTCCTCATCGGCTTCTTCTTGATTCAGATGTTGCCCACCATCCAACTCAATAATCAGCATCCCTTCCAAACAACAAAAGTCAACGATATATCCACCGATCGGATGTTGCCGCCGGAACTTCCACTCCTTAATCTGACCATCTCGAATCCGTTCCCAAATCCTCTGCTCGGCATCAGTTTCATTCCCCCGTAGACGAGCAGCAAATGATCGCAATCTCGGTGAAATTCGCTTCATCTCTCCCCTTACCCTTCCTTTAGTTCCTCTTCGGAACTAAACCCCCAATGGGCGAGGAATCTTTTAACCGTATAATTGTGCTGAGTAAAAGGCACCGTGGGAGGCTTCTGATAAAAAACCATGATTGCTCTGAAGAAAAAAGAAAGGCCTAAATTATTTCTCTCTCCCTTTTTAAGGGAGAGGAAAAAAACATCAAAATGACACCGAGCCCAGATTAATCCGACTCATCCAACAACCTCTTTGTCATCCCTTCATAAGCATCGATGCGGCGGTCGCGGAGGAAGGGCCAATTACGGCGGACTTCTTCAATACGCTTGAGATCAACATCCACGACCAGCGTTTCTTCCCGATCCACCGAAGCCTGCGCCAAGATCACCCCAAACGGATCGCAGACAAACGAACTTCCCCAAAACTCTAACCCATCACCGCCAGCAGGAGCCTCATGGCCCACGCGATTCACCGCCACCACAAACACACCATTGGCGATAGCATGGCTACGTTGAATCGTCATCCAGGCATCGCGTTGAACTTGCCCCTCTTCAGTTTTTTCGTTGGGATGCCAGCCAATGGCCGTGGGGTAAAATAAAATCTCAGCCCCTTGCAAAGCCGTCATCCGCGCTGCTTCGGGATACCATTGATCCCAACAGATCAACGGCCCAACGGTCGCGTGAGTCGTTTTGATGGCCTGAAATCCCCTATCCCCTGGCGTAAAGTAAAATTTTTCGTAATAGGCCGGATCATCAGGAATATGCATTTTTCGATACAGTCCGGCCATCTCTCCCCACTCATCCAACACGGCAAGAGA
The DNA here is from genome assembly GCA_032128535.1 of Nitrospirota bacterium. Lineage (GTDB taxonomy): Bacteria > Nitrospirota > Nitrospiria > Nitrospirales > UBA8639 > Nitrospira_E. The sequence goes on along the minus strand of JAQBGS010000200.1, from coordinate 15,700 downwards.
ATTGTGATAGACGCCGGCTGTTCGTCGCTCAAACACCGACACCAAAATCGTCACCCGATGGGTTTTAGCAATTATGCTGAAGGCCTGCGTTGAAGGCCCGGGCACGGGTTCGGCAAAATCAAATAAAGCCGCATCTTCCTTCTGACAAAAATATTGTGAGCGGAACAACTCCGGCAGGCAAATAATTTGTGCCCCGCTCTTCGCCACCTCTTCAACTTTGACCACCGCCCGCTCAAGGTTTTCAGCAGAATTGGCCGAACAGGCCATTTGAATGATACCAATCTTCATAGTAATTTCTATTGGAATTCGGGAATAAACTTTGTGGTGAGCTTCATTATAGTAGAAATATATAATTTTTCAGCAAAATGTTCTCATTGGTTGGGGCGGAGCATGGCACAGCCGGGATCTCGGGCGACGAACATACCAGCAATTTTTCGATTGTCTTCTTTGAAGGCCTTGTGCCACCAGCAGGCGGCGTTCCACAGGTGTTCAGGGGCACTGTTGTGTTCCGATGCGCCTGGCGTCACGCCGAGGCCTAGCCCTTCAAAGACATATTCGATGTATGAAGAGGCCGCAATGGGCATACCTTCCCGCAAGGGGTTGCGCTTGGCCCCTTGCGACCAAAGATAACTTTGCCATGCTCCCAGCATATCCCAAAAGTTATACCGCACCCGATCCTGGTTCCAATTCACCGCCCGCCTTTTCAGTTTTCTGACTTCCTCCTCCGACATGCTCACCGCCACTAACCCCACATTGGCGTCAATGTCTTTGTTTTCATACTGGCCTAACGTGCCTTCGTTGATGCCATTGCATTCCGGCTTGGGGAAGACCCCGTTCCGTGGGTGAAGCGGCACTTCCAGTATGGGCAAGGAGCGCATGGAAGTTCGAGTAGTCACGGGTGCCGCCACCACAAAGACATGAGACCAGTAAGAGGGACGCAAGTCCCACCGCAGCATGGCTTGGGCCGTTCGCAACGTATGTCCAGGCACGTCCCGGCTGCCGATCAGCCCGACCGTCATCAATCCCTGATTGCCGATGCCTTGTTTTTCCAAACTTGCGAAGGCCTCGCTAAAAAACTGCAAGTTGGTGCGTTTGGCATATTTGTTGGTCCAGTCTTTGATCGCTGGGTTTCTGGTTGAGGATTGAGAATGCCGCATGATGAATTCCTTTCTGAAGAAATATCAGATGGATGGGAGGGTCGTCGCTGCTATCCGCTTGGTGTATCAAACCAATGAATCAGTCTTCCCCCTCACCCCAACCCCCTCCCTGATAGGGAAATGGAGTCCTGTTCGTGGTTCGAGTCAAGTTCATACCTGCTATCTTAATAGTAATTCTTTTTTAAACACTTGCTTCAAGGGACCCCCCAGTCCTTGCGGGGGCGCTTCTTCATCCCAATCAATCTGAATCACCTTGGCCGGCAACCGCCAGAGTTCCAATTCGAACCTGACCCGAGGATTTTCGCCAACTGAAGTTCCTGGAAGCATTCGCACCAGGCCCACATTGTTTTTGATAGTCGGCACTCCGTTGTCTTGTTGGGAATGGATCGTCCAGGTCGACTCACCGCCTTGGGCATTCGGCCGCACCCGAATCCGTTCCGGGGGAGCTTCCGGTTTGGTGTTGCCTGGATTGATCATCGCCGCCGGTGAGGCAATGAATTCCGGGACCCCGTGGGGCGCATCGGGATAAGGGCCATGGGCCTCAGCATAGCGTCCCGTATGAATATCCCCGGACAATACTAAAATATCGTGTGGCCGATGATGGGTATTCTGCCCCCCGAGCGACCGTTCGATCACTCGCCACAATCGAGCGTAATCGTGCTTGAAATTCGATAGCGAATGGTCTTTTGAATCCCCTTCCTTTTGAAAGAGCGGCTGGCCCAACACGAGTACGCCTGGCCCCGTTAAGCCTTGTTGCCAGCCTTCCAGTGCGTTCCATTGGGCCTCCGACATGAAGGGGTTTTTGCCTTTGTCGTCACACCTCACCCGTTCGGATCGGGTGTCGGCCATAAAAAAGGAAACGGGATCAATCGCAAAGGAGTACCACCGGGCTTCCTCAGGGTTGAGACATCGCTGAAACTGGTAATACAGAATTTCCGCCGCCGGGCCATAGGTATTGCAATGAGCATCATCCCAGGCTTGGAGCAAATGTGGTTGGGTTTCCGGGTAATCGTTCCAGTATTCGTGATCGTCACACGTAATGAAATTTGGACAGAGTTGTAGGACTTCCCGGTAATATTCATCTCCCCAATATCGGCGATAGCGATCTCCAAAGAGTTCAATCGGTCTCTTATCGAAATTCCAGTAAATGGGCCAATCCAGATAGACTTGATCCCCAACCAACATTTTAAAATGCGGATGAGCGAGCGCCTGCAGATCCTTCATCCCTGCTCGGTAATAGCCATCCCGATCAGCGTTTTGCCAAAAACAGGAGGCAAAGAGGAAGGTGACGCCCTTGTCGGTCACTTGCTGGGGTAGCGTGGACCAGGTGAAGGTTTGCGCATCACCGTTGATCCCCACGGTAATGTGATACAGGGCACCGGTCGAAGGGGGATTCTGTAATAACCGTACGGACCATATCCCCATCCGCCGCTTCAACCCCGGGAGGGGTGGCAGCAGCTTCCATTCGGTTTGAACAGGGACCACGGAGCTCCCTTTCCGCACTTCAAGAGGCGGAGGAGTAAAACTTCCCTCCCCCTTCTGAGAACACCAGATCCGCCAACCTTGGCCGTCCGGGAAAGGCGCCCCTGGGATCACCCACCATTTCATAAGAGAGTTTGTAACAAAAACTGAAGAATAATTCGACTGTTATCTTGAAAAGGCAGGAAGGGAATGAAGGAACCGGACAGGCGCTATCGTTGAAGCGTTTTGGGCGAGACGATTTCTTCCATGGATGAATCGGACTCGAAAGACGCCCGATCCCCTTCTGAAAGCAGATCCAAGGTATCCTCTTGATCTGAAAAGCCGGGTTGCTCTTTGACTAAACTTCTGATGGTCATGCCCTCCAAGGCGGCCTCGACAGCAGCATCTCGCCGGATCAGCAGCTGGCTTATGACATCAGTCCCCACCGAAAAAGATTGCGGACCGTTATGAGGCTGATGCTGAACGGCACGCAACACGTCCACCACAGGGATCGACTCCGGGGGCCTGGCTAGGACCAGCCCCTGAGGAGCATCCGTCCGAAAAATCATCCCGGCTTTTACCAGATCATTGATTAAGGATTCCACCAGAGTGAGGGGGACCCCTTGCACCCGCGCCAACTGCTCTTCTTTGAGAGGGGGTTTGCCGGACAGAAACCGTCGGGTGATGTGACGTAACAGGGCCAGCGTCAGATATTCCCGAAAGAGGGGCGTTTGGTGTTTACGCCGTAAATGCAGGAGATAGGCTGACGGATGTTGATGATAATAGGCGACTTGAGCCCCGGCCAGGACAATCAACCATCCCACATAGAGCCAGATAAGAAAGAGAATGAGGACCGCAAAGCTGGAATAAATCGCGCTATATTTCCCGGAACTCGCCACGAATGCCGCAAACGCCATCCCAGCGACTTGCCAAATGATTCCAGCCGTGACCCCACCCACAAAGGCCGAACTGAGATTGACCGCGGTGTTAGGCACGAACTTATAGAGAAAGATAAACAGGCCACACATAAATAAAAATGGGAGAAGATTCGTGAGGGCCACGATAAGAGAGCCAAAGGGTTGAATCTCCATGACCCGTTGCACCAACCAATGACTCTGGGAAGAAGCCATCAGACCAAACGCGGTGAAGACAAATACCGGTCCGACCAGGACCACACTTAAATAATCGGTGATGCGTCGCGCAAAGGGGCGCCCCACTTCCACTCGCCAGATGGAATTCAGCGCTTCTTCGATTTTTTCTATCAGCGAATAGGTGGTGTAAAATAATCCGGCCACGCCCACTGCTCCCAACACCCCGACTTTCAGGTTGTCGACAAACTGAATAATGTTCGTGGTAATCTCTGCGCCCTTTTCCCCTAACGGATCAAACGCTTGAGAAAGAATGGGTTCGATTTGCTGATGCACGCCGAAGGCTTTCAGGACGGAAAACGTCACAGCGAGAAAGGGGACGAGAGAGAGCAGCGTGGTATACACGAGACTCGTAGCGCGAATGCTCAAAAAACTTTCGCGAAATTCTGAGGCGGCAACCAGACCCAGTCTGAGGGCTTTCACTCCAAATTGACGAAACCGGCTCAACTCCTGGACCTTGACGGTCCAGACCTCCTGCTGGCAATAGCGAAGGCTGCGTTCGAAAAAATCCATCATGACCTGGTCTCGTTGTTTGCGCTACCCTACAAAGAGCTCAAGGAATTGTCCAGACACATTCACGCTTCTTTGATTGTAATCGAATCGAAACAAAGGATCTCATCATTGAAAAACATCGTGAGCGTTCATCCAACCTTCACCGTGTTGGCGGCCAGCCTGGTCACTCTGTTTATTCTCACAGGTTGCTCGGAACATTCCGAATGGGATCAGCAATGGGACACCATTCAAAACGCGATCCATGCTGGCGATCTGGCTCAAGCGAAAACTCAGCTTCACACTATCTTACCATCCATTCAAGATAATGGCCCCACTGATGAACGATATGGGCAAGTCATTTACCAACTGGGGGATATTGCCCGACTGGAAGGGGACTTCAATCAAGCCGAATCCTATTATTGGAAAGCGTTACCGCTTATTGGCCAATCCCTTGGGCCGGAACATCCCCACATGGCTGACCCCTTAACCGAGCTGGCAACAATCTATGAACACAAAGCCCAACCAAAGGTCGCCCTACCCCTGCTCAAACGAGCTCTCGCAATTCGGGAAAAAGCATGGGGAGACTCGAGCCGCCACTTGCTCCCCACACTGAAGCACTATCATCTCTTGCTCATGCTGAACGATCACCACGAAGAGGCCGTACAGATCCTAGGGCGCATCTCCCGTCTTGAGCAGGCGCCTTCTTAATCACTTCTCCAGCTTGATTGTCAGTACCTGACCTTCCCAACCGAAAAATTGAGCTAGGCTTGGAAGCCCTCTCATCATCCCTCGGTCTTTCAAAAAACCGATTTCCCCCACTCTCTATTGCTCTTTTCGCATGATTCCCTTACGATATTTGAAATTTTCTTGATGAATGTATGGGTTTGGTCGTTTCGACTTTTTTCTCTATCTGACCTGGTCGTTGATTTAGGTGCGGTTTCCATCTCCTCTTGCGATTCCCTTTGCGATGAAAAAACGCATTGCTATCCAAGATTTGCGACCTGGCATGTATATCGCTGGCATGGACCAGTCCTGGTTTCAGACGCCCTTTCTCCGTCACAAATGGCTAGTGAAAAGGGATGATGAAATCACCTTATTACGGAGCTATGGGATTCAAGCCGTATTGATCGATACCGAAAAGGGGTGTGATGTGCCTGTGACTTGCAGTGTTCAGGAATCCTCAGCAGCCCCTGCTGTCTCTGAGGAACCGCTAGCACCTCCAATTTTCGACCCCGGCCCGAACCCCGAAGACATTGAAGCGGCCCGTCTCCTTCGTGCAGAAGCCATCTCGACTCTGGATTTATTTTTCCGTCAATTGGAAGCCCCGTCGCCCCAACATCTTATAGAAGTTCGGAGTGTGGTGAGCACGCTGTTAGATGGGCTCTTGGAGCATCAAGCAGCCATGGTGTCATTGATTCAAATGCGCCGGTTTGATGCCAATCTGGCCACGCATGGAGTCGATACCAGCGTTCTGGCGATGGCCATGGGGAAAGAATTTGGTTGTGAACCGTCCCAGCTCAAGCTTCTGGGGTTGGCCGCGATGGTCCACGATATTGGACAATTGCGCTTACCACTGAATCTACTGCGAAAAGTTCAACCCTACTCGCCAAAGGACCATAAACTGATTCAAGCCCATTGTGACATGGGCGAAGCCATACTCAATCAGTTCCGCGATTTTCCCCAAGAATCAAAACGGATGGTACTGCAACATCATGAACGGCTTGATGGATCGGGGTACCCGAAGGGGTTACAGGGAAGGGACATTTCTGAGCTCACGCAAATTCTGAGTATTGCTGATACGTATGATGCTCAAATCAGTGGGCGCTGTAGCCAACCGCCTGTTCCTCCTGCCCGTGCCTTGTCTGAATTGTATCGAGCAGCCGTCGCAGGTCAATATGCCACGTCTTTGGTTCAAAGGCTTATTCACCTCTTAGGTGTGTATCCTATTGGCTCACTCGTTAGGCTGAACACCGGCGAACAAGCTGTTGTGGTCTGGGTCCATAGCCATTCCCGCCTGACCCCGACGATTAAATTGCTCAAAAATGCATCAGGACAACCATATGACGACCAAGAGATCATTGACCTCGCCTCGCAAACAAACAATGGGACGTTACGCTCGATTCAAGAATCCATCGATCCTCATGAAGCGGGATGGGATATGGGCAAAATCCTCGCTTCGTTATGGTAAAAGGAAAGACCTCATTTTTTAATTTTGGCGCATTCGATTCATGAATCCACACCATCCATTCCAAGAACTCCATCAAATGGATCTCCCGAGCCTCAATCAAGCGTTGCGCTCGGCTCAAGCGTTTGTGCATACCCTCTTGGATTCCATCCATATTGGCATTTGCCAGGTCAACACCCATGGGCAGATTCTCTCGCTGAATTTAGAAGGGGCGCGCCTTCTTCACCGAACCGAGCAATCATGTTTGGGGCAACCTTTTCATGAACATTCGGGCTGTTTATATGTCGACCCCATCACACAAGAAGAAGATTGCCCAATTGCCCAAGTCCTGAAGACAGGAAAATCCATTTGGACTCCGAAACTCCTCATTCGGCGACCCAGCGGGGAAACGCGTTGGGTAGAATTCCAATGTACCCAATTGACTGACCCCCATAACCCTGGGGCCTTATTAATTTTCCGCGACTTGAGTCAGCAACTCCAACAACACGAGGAACACCAACACCTGGCTTCGATGCCGGAAGAAAGTCCCAATCCCATTGTCGAAGTCGATCCTCAAGGACGACTGGCCTACGCCAACCCAGCTATGATCGCGTTATTAGACAGCTATGGCTTCCGGGAAGATGGCGTCCCACAAGTCTTACCTCCCGCCCTCACGCACATCACAAGGGAATGTCTGAAATCGCTGGTTCCGCAACGTGGGTTAACGGTCATCATTGAAACCCATCACTTTGATTGGACGTTTTCTCCCATACAGGAAAAAGGACTAGTCAGAGGATATGGGTTGGACATTACGAATCATGTCCGCGTTAGAAATCGGTTGACGGAACTCCAATCGCAATATTCTTCGTTGGTCGACTCAGCACATGAAGGTATTATCTCAGCCGACCTCCACGGCACAATTGTTTCCTGGAATCCAGCGGCCGAGTCGATATTTAACTTTCAGCCGGAAGAGGTTATCGGGAAATCCATCCTGTCGCTCTTAACAGAGGGGTATCGAGACATCTATCGAAAAGGATTGGAAGACATTAGTTATGGAGAGTCGGTAGCGCATCCCATCCAGAAACCGTTGGAATTGACGGGGCTCCGAAAATCCGGGGAAGCCTTTCCCTTAGAAATTTCCTTGACCAGCTGGAAAGTCGGACTGGATACCCATTATGGGTTTATCCTTCGAGATATTTCCGATCGGAAACGACTTGAGCAGTCCTTGGTGGATGAAAAAGAGCGATTAGTCACAACACTCCAGTCTCTCGACGAAGGGATTATTACGACGGATCGAGAAGGCCGGATTACCTTTTTCAACCCCCTCGCAGAACAGATCACAGAATGGGCGCATCAAGACGCCTTAAATCGACCCCTACAAGAAGTGTTTCGTATTACCAACGAGGCCTCTCCCCACCAAGATGAGACAGCGTTGCAATTTTCGCCGGCTTCATCGGCCCTGACTGAACACGATTCGCCACTTCATCTCATCACAAAACATGGCCTTCAACGCGCGATTTCCATGCGTGAGGCACCTATACGCGACCATAGTTCGCACCTGATGGGCACAGTGATTGTGTTCCACGATGTTACCGATCGGCACCGACACCAAGATGAACAACAACGAATCAGCAAATTAAACTCCTTGGGTGTCTTGGCTGGAGGCCTTGCACATGATTTTAATAATTTACTGACCACAATTCTTGGCAATGTCTTCGTCGCCAAATTGCGGATGATTCCTCAAGACCCCCTCACACACAACCTTGAACAAGCCGAACAGGCCTGCCTACGCGCCAAGGAATTGACCCAACAACTCTTAACGTTTGCCAAAGGCGGCGCACCGATTAAAACCTCCATTGCCTTAGGCGATCTCCTTCGAAAAAGTGTCATTTTCGCGTTATCTGGTTCGTCGATTAGTTGCCACTTCGACATTCCAAACGACCTTTGGCCATTAGATGCCGATACCAGTCAACTGCGACAAGTCATTCAAAATATGACCATCAATGCCAGGCAGGCGATGCCCCAAGGCGGCCATTTTTCGATTCGAGTCGAAAATACAGCGCTCCCTACCTCGTCAACGCTGCCCTCCCCCACATTGGCCACTGGGAACTATATAAAAATCTCATTTGAAGATCAGGGGACAGGGATTAAAGATCAAGAGTTGCCCAATATTTTCGATCCATACTTCACCACCAAACCAGGCGCCTCAGGCTTAGGGTTGGCCACAGCCCATAGCATCATTCAGCAACACCTCGGACACATCAGTGTGCATTCGACAATAGGAAAAGGCACGACATTCACCGTCTATCTCCCTTCGTCATATTCATCTGTTAGGCTCGATCGTCAAACCATTCCAAAAGGACGCGGGCGAATCTTGGTCATGGACGATGAACAAAGCATCCGACGAATGGTCGAAGACGCTCTGACCCAATTCGGCTATGAAGTCACAGCTGCCGAGGATGGACAAACAGCCATTGATTTATTTTCAGCGGCGTTAACAAGTGGGAAAACATTTGACGCGATCCTGCTTGATCTCACGATTCCCGGTGGGATGGGTGGAAAGGAAGCCATACAACATCTCCGAAGATTAGACCCCCATGTCAAAGCCGTTGTGACAAGTGGCTATTCGGACGACCCGATCATGTCGGATTTCCAAGCCTATGGCTTTCAAGATATTTTGGTCAAACCTTACAAAATTTCCGATCTCGCCAAAACTCTCGAATCCCTGTGCGCTCAATCACATGGCAAAACGGTGGGTTGAATTGAGCAGAGCTCGGCAGGTGGCACGAGAACTTCCATGAACCATTCTGCCAGCAGTCCCTTTAAATCAAACCTTGAGCAATTTGATGGGGTCCAGAAGATTTGAAAAGCAGAGTGATATTGAAGAAAAAAAGACAAGCAAGCAAGGAACGATAGGGAATTATCCCTTCAAAAAGTTTTCGCCCCTTCCTCTTTAGCCTCTTTGAGTCAATCGAAATCTTTGATTCAGCTTATCTATCTACTCCATTATTATAGGCAAGCAGGTTCCTGCCTAATCAACGTTTGTTGCTGAATCATGGGGAGTTTCGACAGCATGCGATTGCTGAGCGATAAATTCTCCTTGGCCTTTTCATAAAACGTTGGTTGGGTTTTAATGGCTATTTCAAAACAACGAGAAGCCCGGGCAAACAGTCCGGTTTCCAGAAATGCCACGCCTAGATTGTTATAGGCCTTTGCCGAATCCATCCCACGGGTATAGGCATCAAAGGCCAAATCATAATGGCCTAATTTGGCCAGAGCCAAACCAAGATTATTCGCAATTTTGTCGTTGGTGCTCCCCGTCTGCAAAGCCTGTTGAAACGTTCGTACGGCATTGTCGTATTGCTGGTCAAGATAATAGGCCATGCCCAAATTATTCAAGATGGCCGGATTGTTCGCCTTTTTCTCCAAGGCCACTTCATACATGCGAATAGCATCCTTATGGGCATGCCGACGATCAGCCACAATTCCTAAATAATTGGTAGACGTCCAGAGTTCAGGATCATAGAGCAAGGCCGCTTGGAACTCCCGTTCGGCTTCAACATCTTTTTCCATTTTCAACAGAGCCCGACCCATCCCCTCATAGGCTTGAGCAAAATTTAAATCAAAATCCAAGATTTGGTGAAATTGATTATAGGCGTCCTGAGGCTGCCCTTTTTCCAAATAGATCGCTGCCACCTTATAGCGCGCAGGGATCCGTTCCGGGGAGGCCTGTAACACTTTTTCATATTGAACTTTTGCCATTTGGAAATCACCTTGCTGGAAGTGGGCATCTCCTAGTTTTTCATAATCGTCTTCATTCATCTCTTGTGTGAGATCGACAGGGGCTTGAGATTCTAGATCAATGCCCGCCTTCTGGCGTTCCATGATTTGCTGGTAATGTTCATCCTGAATTGTATACATGGACGATTCTTTTTTCGCACACCCAGTGGCACTCAGACCGAACAACACGAACAGAGTTACGAGGAGACTCGCCTTCATCATTGTGCACCTCATTTGATTGGTTTCATTCACGGCATTCAAGGCAAACGAACGAACGGTCATATTGGCTTTTGAAAAATTCGGTTGTTCAAAATCGGTTAATGAACATCTCATACTTCACCTTCCTCTACGTTCTTGAAATAATTATCGAGCCTATCGTAAGCGGTGCTCTCTCCAGCAGTGAGCCATGCCTCTCACTGTTCACTTCTCTCATCCAGCCAAGGCCGGCATTAAATTTCGTATAAGGCTGATGGCACCCGGACCAATAATCACCACCATTAATGCCGGAAAAATAAAGAGAATGAGGGGGATCATCAGCTTCACAGGAAGCTGGGCCCCTCGTTCTTCAGCTCTCAGACGCCGTTTCAACCGCATGGAATCGGAATGAACTCGAAGCGCTTGGCCAATACTGGTACCAAACCGATCAGTCTGAATCAGCAAGGCCACTAAACTACGAATATCGTCTAGGTTGGTCCGATTAACCAAATTGCGAAGCCCTTGTTCCCGGCTTAAACCGGCACGCAACTCCAAGTTTAGCAAGATAAACTCATCACCCAGATCGGGATGGCCTTCTTTGACTTCATGCCCCACTCGGGAAATGGCTTGGTCCAATCCTAACCCGGCTTCGACACATACCACCATCAGGTCGAGTGCATCTGGAAACCCGTTCACCAATCGTTCTTTCCGTTTGTTGATGGAATTACTCAACCAAAGCTGTGGAAGGTAAAATCCCATCACCATGACCCCAATCAGCACGATGGGGAAATACATCGGCTCCTTTCCATCCATCACATCAGAACCAAAGATGAGAAAGGCAAGCCCGAACAGAATAGCCAGGGAAATACGGGTTCCCAAAAAAACGACAACCACTTGCGGGGTTCGATACCCTGCCGCGGCCAACGAGGCTTTCAACCGTGCAGTCACGGCTTGATCTTTGGGCTTATTCACCTGGCCCAATCGTTCAAGGATCTTCATTCCCTGATCTTTCAGGCTGGGTTGGCCGTCCGTTTTCTCTGATGCCTTGCGCGAAAGGGACTGTCCCTTAGCCCGAATGCTCCAGTCATGGACCTTTTCCCGGGATTGCCAATAGCTATACAGACCCCAGCCGACAACTAAAACAACGACAAAGACCAAAACACTGATCAACAATAAAGGATCCATTATTCCATCCCTTTACACTTTAATATCACACATATTTTTCATCACATACGCTCCCACGACCATTAACAGGCCTGAACCAAGCGCCATCATTTGCCCAATCTCATCCTCAATCAAGATCCGCATGTAGGGTTCATTGAGGACCCACAACAAACCAGCCATCACAATCGGCATCGCGAATAAGATAATTCCCGACATGCGTCCTTCGGCGGAAAGCGCTTTGACACGTCCGAGTAACTCAAAACGTTGCCGAATGAGTCGAGAAATCGCTTCAATAATTTCAGCTAAATTCCCACCTGTTTCCCGTTGAACAACCAAGGCCGTGACAAAAAATTTCAGATCGGTACTGATCACCCGTTCGTTTAAATTGGTCATCGCTTGCGGAACATCGATCCCAAAGGAAATTTCCTCCACGGTTCGATTAAACTCCGGACCAATAGGATCTTGAAATTCATCCCCGATCATTTTCATACCCACCGAAAACGCATGACCGGCACGAAGAGCCCTAGCCATCAGATCCAACGCCTCCGGCAATTGCACTTCAAATTTTTTAAATCGTCGTTTACGTTGACTTTTGAACCACATCAAGGGGAGGAAACATCCCACCACGCCAACGCCTAGCCCGACCGACAGCGGATAATCTGAGAAACCGGCGATAAGCAGGCCGCCGACCGCAAACACGCTGGATAACAGGAAAAAGACTCCCAGAGACATCTGGCTATTCGCCTGTTGGAGTAATTTCTCCAACCCACCCAAATTCGTCATGGAAGCCAACAAATCCTGGAGCCACGGAAGGGCACTCATTTTTCGCTGTCGAAGCATTCCAGCCGTTCCACCGGCCTTTTGAGGATCCTGCGATTTGACGGATCCGCCACGCAACCGCCTCTTGAGATTCTGGCTTTGGGGATTCAAATATTGGTGATAGCAATAATACGCGCCCTCAACAAAAAGAATAATGGACAGAAATATTCCAATACTAATTGCAACGGTCATGACGCGCCCTCCCAAGTATCCCCCGAAGCCAGAAGACGGAATACTGCACACGAGAACATCGTGGAAACGGAAAACCGTAAGGGATGGGGATTAGACTTCATAAATTTTCTCTGGGTCAAAAATATTCTGGTCGCAGGCAATACCTAAGGCGTTAAATCGTTCGACAAACTTCGGCCGAACACCGGTCGCCTTGAATACCCCATGAACCTTTCGTTCCACATCGAGACCTGTTTGTTTAAAGAGGAAAATTTCTTGCAAGGTAATCGTCTCGCCTTCCATGCCAACAATTTCCGACAAACTCGTCATTTTCCTCGATCCATCTGACAATCGGGTCATTTGCAACACCACATCGATCGCGGAACTAATATAATGACGTAAGGCTTTCGTCGCCAGATTTAATCCAGCCATGGCTACCAAGGTCTCAACGCGGGTCAAACAATCACGAGGGGTATTAGCATGAATCGTCGTCAACGATCCATCATGACCCGTGTTCATCGCTTGAAGCATGTCTAAACATTCCCCGCTTCGTACTTCACCCATCACAATACGGTCAGGTCTCATCCGCAAACAATTCTTCACTAATTCTCGTTGAGTGACCTCACCCCGTCCCTCCACATTGGGGGGGCGAGTTTCCAGTCGAACCACATGCGCCTGGCGTAATTGCAACTCGGCCGAGTCTTCAATCGTCACAATACGTTCATCTTCGGGAATAAATGAGGACAAAATATTGAGAATGGTGGTTTTACCAGTACCAGTTCCTCCGGAAATCAATATATTAAGCCTCGCCTCAACAATTCCACGAAGGAGTTCGGCAATTTCAGGAGTAATAGACCGTTTTTCCACCAGATCAGCAATTTGCAATTTATCTTTGGAGAATTTCCGAATAGAAATCGACGATCCATCCAGTGCCAGAGGAGGAATAATGGCATTCACGCGTGATCCATCAAGCAACCTGGCATCACACATCGGAGACGACTCATCAATTCTTCGACCAACAGCCGAAACAATTTTTTCAATAATCTTTCGAAGATGGTTTTCATCACGAAACTTCACGTCAGTTAATTGAAGCTTTCCAGCGCGCTCCACATAGATTTGATCACATCGATTCACCAAAATATCATTCACCGTTTGATCCTGAACCAAATGTTCCAACGGTCCAAGCCCCATCACTTCATGTTGGATATCAACGATTAATACTTCTCGTTCCTTCATGCTGAGAGGAACAGATTCCTTCTCTAGGAGTTGATTGACAAGCTTGGTCAGCTCTACCTTTAAAAGCTCGTCATCCAACTTGGCCACAATCGTCAGATCTAAGGCATCAATCACTTCCCGATGAAGGCGTTCCTTTAATGGCCCTAAATCTAAAGTCCCAGTTTCAGGACCGGCCCCTACTGCATCCCATTTTGAATTATACATGTTTGTTTACACCTTCAATGAAATAACGCCTTATTCGTTAGGTTGCAGACGGCAACGATTGAGGACTCCGGCTTTTAAACGGATTCAACCGACCGAGGAACGATCCTTTACAAGCCGGTTGCGCCGCCTTCTCGTCGAACAAAGTAGCGATAGCCATGTACGACTTGGCCACTGCCGACCGAGGAGCCACATCAATCAACGACTTTCCACTATTCACAGATTGACTCGCCGAGGGATAATCATTTGGAAAAAGCCAGAAGGCTTTTTGTTTTAAAATTTCCTCGGTTTCTTGCAACACATCCTGGTCAGCAGATGAAAACCGATTCATGACCAATCGAATTTTATTGGGAGAAAATCCCGTGCCACGCAACAATTCCAAAATCCGCTTGGTCCGATGGACGACGGGAACCATCAAGGTGGACGTCACCATGATCCAGGTCGCCATTTCCAACGCTTTTTTCGTCGTCAAATCCAACACATGTCCGCAATCGAGGATCACATAATCAAAGCTCGCGTGAAGAAGGCGAAGGGTTGCCTCCACACAATCCGGGCTTAATCGACCCGTACTGAGGTCGTCATACCCCGAAGGAAGCACTTGAATACCCCATTCGGTCTTGGTGAGCACACGAAAAAGAAGCGCCTGGTCTAATCGAGTCAGATCGGTCGCAATATCCCGGAAGCTATGATTCGGTTGAAGATCGAGATAGAGAGGGAGGTCTCCACCATGTTGATTGACATCCACCAAGACCACCGACGGTTTGTTGGGTAAGGCCTTGATGGCAGCAGCCACATTAACCGCGATACTGGTCGTTCCCACCCCACCTTTTCCGCCAAAGAACGCGAGAATCTTCCCCGGTTTTCGTTGACCGGCTCCCTGATTCACGTGAACGGCGACCCGATCCAAAAATCGCAGAATCGCATCGACCACTTCCTGCTTTTGGAGGGGTTGAGCCAAAAACTCTTTGGCTCCGGCTCGCATCGCTTCCAATAAAATGGCCGAATCCAGCTTAGAAGTTGTTAAGAAAATTTCCGTCCCTTTGTGCGATTTCCCCATCTCTCGAATAAGGGTAAACGTGTCCTCCGGATTGTCTTCGAGTTCCATAATGACCAATGCGGGAACTGCGGGATCCTGACTGTCCTTGAGTCGAACACCCTCAATCTCCCGAATCAGGCTCTCAAGGTTCGCCTGACATTCCGCAGAGCGAATAGAAAGCTCAATGACCGGCTCACCGGAGGGGGCACTTGAGGAATCACCTACACGTTTTGGCTTCCAAGTTGTATCATTCATTTTTGCGTTTCTCCTACCCCCGTAGATTTGCTCCCAGTTGACCCACTACCGCCAGAACCACCCTGCCCTTTAGGGGAAAACGGCGGACTTTGAAACATCGCCTGATAGCGAGTCAGACTATATTGCAAGGCCCGTGAATCAGCCGCTCCCGAAATGGGATCCATATTCTTTGAAGACGCCGGATTCACGATTTGATTCTCGAGAGCCTGCCGGTAACCCTGTCCGAATTCCTCACTCACATGAATGGGCTGAGGTGCCCACGGCAAGAAAACCTGATCGCTTTTCCCCATCGCATGAGGCCGACGACCATTCTCCTCCGTCATGACCGGCCACACTCCACAGCCACCCATCCCCACCAGAATCAGGGCGATCAGCCCTGCCATTGTCACAATTGATTGGCGTTGCATGCTATGCTCCTTTTTCA
>JAQBGS010000199.1:0-3739 GCA_032128535.1 Nitrospirota bacterium | reverse complement strand
GTGTGCCGAATGGGGGGGGGTAGGGGAGGGAAGGGCAGAGAAATTTTGGAAAAATCATTCCGGTTTTAGTCACGGTTGAACTCGGGAAGATCCGAATTTAGTCACGGTTAGGCCGTACCACGGGGAACCACCGCAATCAACAGGGAGCAACGAAACTCCTTGCTGTAAGCGGTGATTCAGTGGTACTGTGTGGTTTGATGTTGCTTGGTGTTACTAAGGGAATCGCATTCGGGACGCGGGGGTCGGAGGTTCAAATCCTCTCGCCCCGACCAATTCAATTTCCGCTGTGATCTTCCTCTTCGTCGGTGGGTTTTCATCACTTTTTTAAATTGTTGATATGAGTGGATTTGGACTCATCGTGAGTATTGGTAGTCTGTTCGTCGCGATGGTGGCATTGTGGATGGCCTGGCGATTACGGCAGGAACTTTCTGATATCAAAAGAGAACGGTATTATTTGGAACAAAAAGTGAAGTCCATTTCCCTACAAATTGAAGCCACAGTTGAACCGTTGCGTATCCAAACTGCACTGTTGGCTCAGGGAAAGCCCGTGTCCAATCAATTAATTCGAACGGGTCGGTTGTATCATGAAATTTTTGCCAAAGAGGCGGAAGAACTTTTGACCGTCGATTTGAGACCTAATGAAGTATTCTGGTTGGATGTGCGCACGAATGCCGAATTTACTAAGCAGCATATCCCTGGGGCCAAGCTCATTCCAGTTGAAGACTTAGAAATGCGGTACCAAACAGAAGTGTCGTCCACGATTGAAAAAATAGTTGTGTATTGTGCCAGCGGTGATCGAAGCCGGTTAGCCTGTGATTTTCTGAGTCGCCATGAATTCGGCAACGTGTATCACATCAAGGATGGGTTGCAAGCCTGGTCGGGCCCAATGGAAGGGAATGGGGCTGGAGCTGGAGGATTAATCCAAATAGCCTCAAAACCAAAGCCAACGCTTCGGATGGGTGCAACAGAGTCGACATCGGTGCATACATCCTGACAGGAGAATACGAAGAGCCATGCCTTCCGATTTAACCGTTTTAAATGTGATGGGCCCCTTTCGAGAGCCTCGAGAGCCGGCGTTTTCCTATGATTATTCTGTGCAACGACCCAATTGGGCCACGGCACAGGGTGTGAGGATCAAGGTTTCCATCGAGCACGAGTTGGATTACCTGAAAAGCACCGTTCTGGCTTTTTCTGGCGGGTCGGTTGGGCAGCAAATTCGGTGCAACCAATTACTCGTGCGAGCGATTGCTGATAAGAAATTGGAAATTGTTGATGCCGACGGGCAATTAGCTGAACGGTTGGATATTATGATTGGACCATTTGAGGGCGCTAGCTTTGGCCATCTCTTTACATTGCTCGATCAATGGATGCAGGTTGAAAAAACGACGCTACGACAGTTGATCAAAGACCAACTTGGGCTTTGATGGGATGGCAGACTAAAAAATCCTGCCTGGGTTCATTCGCATCGACCGAGCCCATTTCTCCCATTACATTTAAAAGACGCGCTGGTAACGTTTGGAATAGACGCCAGTTGCGTCCTCGCCAAATCCAAGGGACGCCTGTTCGGGATTCGTCTTGTTGTACAAATCAATGACATAATGGCCACGGACTTTCTCCATCGCCACTTCATACGGAATCGAACTTGGGTAAAATTCCCCTGGAGCATGGGCTCCACGACTTAACGATTTGGCCGATTCCACGTTGGCATACTGTTCTTCCGAAAAAATATAAATATCGGCAATAGCAAAGGCTCCTAGCTGATCCTCCGGCGTAGTCGCGGGCAGGAGACCTTCGAGGGACTCATTGATCCGGTTTTTTTGGAATGACTGAAGGAGGGCGATGACCTGGCTGTCGGTTGTCGCCGGAGGTACCAAAATTGTCATGGCATTCATCCCCACAATCGTTCCCGTGACGGTAAAACTGGGGCTGAGATCACTGGAGACGATACCGGGTAAGGGCGCCACGGCATTGGGTTGCGCGCCAGGTCCATGTGTTGGGGTATTTTTGGATTTGGGGATAATTAGGGTGATAAACAACCACAGACCAAAGATGACCCCAAAGATCACAATGAGGGGATGTACACCGACTCGGCGACCTTCTGTTGGTTGTTCGTCACTCATGGTATCTGTGTGCCTCCGGTTTCCATTGGCGGCGATGAAGCGGTCTCCTGACGCTTGGCGGCCTCCCACCATTGATCAAGTGTGTCTGGCGGGAAATCTTTGACGTTCTTTCCCTGTGCCAGAGCTTGGGATTCGACGTATTGAAAGCGGTTGATGAATTTGTTGGTCGCTTTTCGGAGAGCCTCTTCTGGATTTATTCGGAGAAATCGCGAGACATTGACGAGGGAAAATAAGACATCACCCAACTCGGCTTCAATTTCGGCTTCTTCCTGGCTAGTTTTCAGGCATGCTTCTGGATCTTCTGATGAATGCGCGACGTTTGCCGTGGCCGCATAGAGTTCATCCAGTTCTTCTTTGAATTTCTGAAGTACGGGCTCAATGGTGTTCCAATCGAAGCCCACACGCGAAGCGCGTTTTTGTACCTGAAGGGCTCGTTGAAGGGCCGGAGCCGTTTTGGGGACGGTGGCTAACACGGAAGGTGTGCCCTGGTTTTCGCTTTTTTCCTGTTGTTTCAGTTGCTCCCATTGCTGTAAGACCTCACCAGAGGTTGTAACAGAGGCCTTGTCAGTTTTTTGAAACACATGCGGGTGGCGACGAATCAGTTTTTCGCTTAATTCCTTATTGACGTCTTGATAAGAGAAATCGCCCTGTTCCGATGCGATTTGACTATGGAAGAGGATTTGGAGCAAAAGGTCCCCCAACTCTTCCTTTAACGCTGAAGGATCCTTGGCATCAATGGCTTCTAAGACTTCATAGACTTCTTCCAAAAGATAGGGTTTCAGGGATTCAGTCGTTTGTTCACGATCCCAAGGGCAGCCCTCAGGTCCCCTTAAGGTGGCCATGATATCGACGACTTCGGATAAGGCGTTTCCGGAAGATTGAAACAACGAAGATTTGAGGGGTGGTGCTTTCATAAAACTAGAGAGGTTGAATAAGGACCCACGAAGAACTGGGGGGTATTATACTGGTTTGCATCTTCCTTGTAATCTCTAGATTCTTGATAGCAACCCTCTGATAATGATACTGTTTTTCTCTACAAGGAGAGTAAAGGATGAGTGAAGAAGAGCAAGGATTTGTGGTTCGGGATAAACGGGGACGTTCGACATCGGAAGAGCCAACAACTACAGCGCCTGAACCTCCCAAGAAAGCGGATTCTCAGACACCACCCACAGCGTCGGACTCTTTTCCTCCGATGCCTCCTCTCTCATTTTCTTCATTTGTCTTTTCCCTCGGAACTTCTTCCCTCATGTTAATGGGCGAGTCCTTAGACCCCCTACAACCCTCCCCCCCGGTCAATTTACCTCAAGCCAAAGAAATTATTGATATCTTGTCGATGCTAGAGGAAAAAACAAAGGGAAATCTGTCGTCCGAAGAAGCATCCGTCATCGGGGATATGCTGTACACCTTGCGGATGAAATATGTCACGGCCACCTCAGGGGTTTCTTCAAAGTCTTAAGCGGCGCTTCCCACGCCCACCTTCCTCTCAATTGAGCCATAATTCGGGAGAGAGATGGCGCGATTGATCGCCACGTTTCGGTCCCGTGGCCTTGCGAAGACCTCCATCTTCATTAATAATGACTCTATAGGCGATTATTTCAAGAATCGCTAGGCATGCACGG
>JAQBGS010000198.1:0-4593 GCA_032128535.1 Nitrospirota bacterium | reverse complement strand
CTCTGCCGTGGCGAGACCTGTGTGACTATCGGTCGAGCCGATCATGCCGAACTTGTAGGGATTAACTCCCAGTTCCCCTTCGAGTTGCAGGCCAAGCTGAAGTGCCGAACGGGCATATTCATATTGCAGCATCTCAGGTTTCTTCATCACACTGAGATCAAGATTGCCCTGATCCCAGGTCTCGTAATCGGCGAACTCGTCATTGGGAGAGAGGAAGGGATGGGCTTCCCCGTCACCCTTGATCTGCGTGGCTTCATACAGCGGCTCCCATTTTGCGCGGGTCTGGGCATATTCCAGGTCCACCGGTTTCCCCGTGAAGGATTCCACGAGCGGGAACATGATGCCGTTGCTCAAGTTTCCGTTGTGTCCGATGGCAAGCACCTTCCCGCCTGTCTTTTCCTCATAACTATGCATCCACTTCCAGAGATCACGAGGGTTGTCGCTACCCAACGGTTTGAGGGTGGTATAGGGTTCCATGCGGGATGCCTTATCCCCGCCATCCCGATAAACGAGCACGCGATGCAAGTTGTTGCCTGCCGTATTAGAGGTCCATTCGTATCCGATAAAGGCGGTGAAGCGGCCCGGGTCATTAAACGTTTCGGCGGCTTTGACGGTCTGCTCCCAGGCTGATCGGTAGGCTGCGCTTCCCGGTTGCGAGGCCAAGGCCGGGGGAAACTTGTTCTGACTGAACGCGATAATGATCTCGATTGCGGCCTTGACTCCCTCCTGGCCTCCGGCCTGGACCATGTCGTACCATTTTTTTCCGGTGGGATCGGCCAGCATCGAGGGTTCCCCTGAATAGAGCCGCGGGAAAAACCCCATATTATCGGAATGGTCAGCCACCACAAGAAAGTCCAGCGGTCGGGAAAGTTTCACCTTTAGGCCGGTAGAAGACGTCACTTCCTCCCCGCGTGCAAAACGGTAAGCGTCTTCAGGCCCCAACCGAGCGCCGAACGCCCCCGCATCCATTGACATGCCGGTATGCAGATGAGTATCGCCCCAGAAAACCTGGCCGGGGAAATTGCGTCCGGCATAGGGAGAATAATGTTGTTGCCCAGGAAAGGCATGACGCAAACTTTCTTCAGTGGGAAGGGGGTCTTGTCCGAATGCTGCCACACCAAAACCCAGGATCAGGATGAGTTGCATGATGAAAAGGGTGGGTACATGTTGTGGTGGAAATTTCATCTCAGACCTCCGTTAATTTCTCCGTTAAATAAGAGTGATAGCTAAGAGTGAAAATTATAAAGATCGGGGTAGAATTGAACAACCTCTGGCAGAAGCGCTTAAGTCTCTGAAATGTCTTGTGGATCTACCTCTCCCCAGCTCCCGTTTCTCAAAGGCCTCTGTCACAAACAGACGGATGATCAGAATAACCAGTGAGCGTGAAGTCTTGCGAAGACGGTCAAATACAAGACCTGACCCCAATGCCTTCGAAGACCGTGAAATGTAAGGCCTGACCCTTGGTACTTGTGGCAAATGAATCATACGAAATGTTATTTTGGAATCCTGGTTAAAGAATATGGTTACGTTGAGTGTTGTACGGTTTGGAAGCATGTTTGCTGGCAACCAGTTTCTGCATAGATTAGCCTGTGGCCTGGTATGTCTTGTCTCCGTGCTGGCTATCCCGAATAGTCCCGAGGCCAGCTCACCTCCTCATTCTGCTCCCTCCACAAACGGATCACCGGCCGATCCGTATCTGATCTGTGAGAAAGGGAAGCGACAATCCCCTATTGATATTTCCAGCACCACTTTGCAAGCCACTCAAGGGGATTTAATTTTCCGGTATGTCCCGACCAACATCCATGTGGTGCACGACGGGCATTCGATTCAAGCGATCAATGAGGCTCCGAGCATAGCGGTCTATCGGGGTGAGGCGTATCAATTATTGCAACTGCATTTTCACGAACCCAGCGAACATCATATTGATGGCATTTCCTATGCCATGGAGATGCATTTAGTTCACAAAAACTCACAAGGTCAGATTCTCGTGGTGGGCGTGTTAATTCAACTGGGTAGGGAGAATTCAGAAATGCTTCGAGCCGGAAATTGGATTCGACAACGATTAGGGCACCGATTCGTTGAGCCGGGAGAGGAAGTCACCGGAGCATTCATGCTGGACGTGATGAAACTTCTGCCAGAAAACCAGAGCCATTACTTCACCTATAACGGCTCACTGACCACGGCCCCTTGCACGGAAGGGGTGACATGGGTCGTGCTCAGGCAGCCGATTGAGGTTTCCCCCCAACAGGTGAAACGGTTTGTCCGTGCCTATGGGCATACCGCCCGGGATGTGCAATCGCTTGAAGGCCGCGAAATCCGTTCGCATTGATGGTTCAAGGCTTCCAGTGTAAACCCTTTGCTATGACTTCTTAGGCAACACCTGATGAAGATTGAACATGTTGCATGCTGAAAATGAAATCCCCTCCCCTGTCCATTCCGGCAAACGAAGATCTCGGTTCCTCGCCTTCCGGGGCGAAACCCGGCAACACAGAAAATCACGTGGACACGAGAGTTGGAGAAACCAATGCGAGGCATTCGCCAAACAACGCGTTTTGACTGGCAAACCCCAAGATGGATTCCCGATACAGATCGTCAAGCTATCAGGCCAGAACCACGCCCGCCGTTCAGACTCATTTCATATTGGAAGAGACTCTGGAATCTGCGTCGTCGATGTCTTCCATCTTGCCCCTCACTCTTAGAGACAAAAGGGATTGAACCCTTTGGAATGAGAAATCGCAGAACAGAGATGATCCGTTACCACTTTATGACTCACGCATCCTCGCAATCCCTTGATCAAGCACTTCGACATCAAGATGACGAACGTCGTCGTTCTATTCCCCATTTCACGACAACCACTTCATTGTATACTTTCGCGTAATTTGGTAATAACTCTGCTATTATTTGACGGACTATTTCCATTTGAATCTCCCGCCACGGCACAGGAGCACGAGATGACCTATTCGAAAAATCAAGCAAAGAAAGGCGCAGCAATGCAACCGAAAAAACAAACCGTTTGGCTGAGATGGCCAAATTCTTTTCATCCCCATTTCCTAAGAATATGGCGGGGGATACGCCTGGTTGGCCTCTGTGGCCTCTTCTCCATGACTGCCGTGCCCTGTTGGGCTGGAGGCCTCTACATCGGGGAGTTCGGGACTCCCAGCACGGGCGTGGCCAACGCCGGAGCCGTGGCCGTCGGGCAGGATGCCTCGACCGCCTGGCACAATCCCGCCAGCATGACGCGTCTTTCCGGAACCCAAGTCATGGGCGCCGCCGGGCTCCTGATACCCAATATCAGGTTTGATCCGGACTCCGATACTCCTGTGCCAGGGGGAGATGGGGGGCAAGCCGGTAACCTGGCACCTGTCATGAACGGCTCATTTGTGCATAGCCTGACCGATAAGCTGAAATTCGGCTTTTCGTTGGGCTCGCTTGCGGGAGCAGGTCTGAAATACGACAGCAATTGGGCCGGGCGTCGACAAGCTACAGAGTCTAAACTTATCACCGTGACAGGCATGCCAAGTGTAGCCTTCAAACACCATTGGTTATCTATAGGAGCAGGGCTTCAGATTTCCTATGGAAAATTGGATCCCTTGAAGTTAAAGGCGCCCAACCCGGCAGAGTCAACGGTAAAAATAGATGGAGATGATTGGGCCTTTGGGTATACTGTCGGAGCGCTGGTGGAGTTCAGCGAAACGTCACGGTTGGGAGTGAAGTACCAATCAAAGACCAAGTTTAATTTTGACGGTGATTTGAAGATATCAGGCGGGATTTTTGGAGGGTTTTCGGTCGGATCTGACACGGAAATCGAGCTTCCTCAATTCGTTGAGGTGGGTTTCTATCATGAGCTGAACAATCAGTTCGCGCTTTTGGCTACGGCCGATTGGGAAGATTGGGGTGGATCTCTCGATACGATTCCCATCTCTGTAAACGCAGGCGGGACAGATATTCCCACAAATTGGAAAGACACGTATAAGCTCGCTGTCGGCCTTCATTACCGACCTTCACAGCCCTGGCTCCTGATGACGGGATTTGCGTATGACACTTCTCCTGTTGATGCGAAAGATCGGACCGCCGATCTGCCGGTAGACCGACAACTTCGGTATGCAGTCGGCGCGCAATACCAATGGAGTGAACGCCTAAATCTCGGAGGAAACTTTGAATATATTGATCTTGGAGATGCCAAGATCAACAATGATCGAACGCTGAAAGGAGATTATCGTCGCAACGAAGTATTCTTTGTCAGCCTCAATGCCAACTGGAAATTCTGAAGATTTCTTCCCGAGCCTATTAGCTGGCAAACTCAAGATGCTGGCGAATCCCGAGCCGGAAATGGTTTCAGGTGATCTCATGCGACAAGGGCGCAACGGCGGCCCCTTAAGGTAACCGTTAATCGACAACCAGCTCACCTTCTCACCTGGTGCAAGAGAGGAAACATGTCCCTGTTCTATTTTAACCTTGGAGGTTTGTTATGAAATCGTTTACACATATCGCATTATGTCTGTTGGCCCTGGTGGTGGCCGTCGGATGCGCTTCAACCAACGTGACCGAGCGGAATTCACAAATGGGCGTCGGAGAAAAGATTGCTAAGCCGGC
>JAQBGS010000197.1:0-2538 GCA_032128535.1 Nitrospirota bacterium | reverse complement strand
GCCCCTTGTCCGGACTTCAATTGGACCAGGCTCTCGATGCTCCACCTTCACGGCCGGCACTACACCCCATTCAAATTGTTCGCAACGCCTATGGATTACCAACATGAAACTCGTCACCCCACAAGAGCTGTTATCTGCAGCGGACTATGAAGAACAACGCACGGACATTCGTCAGCATATTATCGCGCTCAAAAAACGACGACGCATTACGGTTGGAGAATACATCACCTTGGTGTTTGAAAATCGCGAGACGGTCTTGTTTCAGATTCAGGAAATGCTGCGAACCGAGCGTATATTTGCTCCCGAGAAAATCCAAGAAGAATGCGATGTCTATAATGCCCTGTTGCCTGGTATCGATGGATTAAGCGCAACCCTCTATATCGAAATTACCGATCCCGACAACATTCAAAAACTTCTGGACTCACTCAAAGGTATTGACAATCCGGATATCGTCGCTATCTCTATAGGGAGGGAGAAAATATTCGCCAACTTTGAGGCCGGGCATAGTAATGAAGAAAAGATTAGTGCGGTGCATTTTGTTCGGTTCGCTACTACTCAAAATTTTAGGGACCAACTGGCCCAGGCTGGAAACCCAGCCTTACTGACTATTAAACACCCTAATTTTCAAGCAGAAGCCCCAATACTAGATGATATGAGGCAAGAATGGCTTCAAGATTTGCAATAACTTCTTCACGAAGGCCCCTAACCTTATAGAATCAAAGTTTTGGCTCAAATTGACAACATTAAAAGATGTGCTTTAAGATGAAAACTCAATGTTGATGTCCTTTCAACCGATTGAAAGGAAAGAAGAATTTAAAAAATTTCGTAGTGTTCATACAAGGAGGAGAGACAAATGGTAACCATTACTTCAATCGCGGAAGAGAAGATTAAAGAATTAATAAAGGAAGAAGAGAATGCCGTAGGACTTCGGATTTATGTGAAAGGCGGAGGTTGCAGCGGCTATCAATATGGCATGTCATTCGAGGACAAAACGAGTGATGATGACACGATCGTAGAAAAAGGTGATGTCAAAGTCATTGTCGATTCACAAAGCGCCCCAATGCTAAGTGGCGCTGAAGTGGATTATGTGGACAGCCTTCAAGGGTCTGGGTTTGCCATCAAAAATCCACAAGCTAAATCCACCTGTGGCTGCGGCAGTTCCTTTTCGACGTAACACACTATTTTCACAGATCACCGACAACATGAAGGGCTGGACTTGCTGTACGATTCGTACCAAAAGTTCAGCCCTTCTTCTTTATCAGCGTCATGATGGATAACTCATGTCTAAAGCCACACTAACCAAACGACTCGAATTCTGTTCATCCCATCGGTACCACAACCCCAAATGGGATGAAGCCAAGAATCGTGAAGTCTTCGGCCCGTGCAACAATGTGAATACCCATGGGCATAATTATTTATTGGAAGTGACGCTCTGCGGAGATATTGATCCCGTCACAGGCATGATCATCAACTTGTATGATCTCAAACAACATCTGTGGGACGTGCTCATAGAATTCGATCACAAAAATTTAAATTTAGACACGCCCTATTTTACGAACCGAATTCCGACCTCAGAAAACTTAGCCTGGACGCTATGGGAACTACTAGCAAAACATCCTCAATTACCCACACTCGAGAAAATTCGTCTCTATGAAGATGCCACCCTATACGCTGAAGTGACGAAAGAGTTCGTCGAATCCACATCACCAAACCATACTGCGCTCATTGGTCGCCGGTATCGGTTTGCTGCCGTGCATCAATCTAAACAAGAAACTTTTCATGGGCATGAGTACGAACTATGGGTAGCTATAAAAGGCCCCGTACCTTCCGATACCGGACAAATTATGAACCTCCAGATATTAGACCAATTCGTCAATCGCGAAATTCTTCAGCGATGGGAACAGAAAAATATCAGTCATGACCCGCTATTTCCCCACTCTCCCGTCACTGATGTCTCTCTAGCCAAGCAATGTTGGACCCTTCTGAAACCTCATCTATCAACTCCCCCACTGGCTCACATTTCCATAAGCCAGCAATCCGAGACTTCCGCCATCTTCTCGGAATAACCCCTCTCTTTCCGACAACTACCATCGGAGGCACAGAGAACCCTATTGAGCTGTTTAGGCTTTCGAAAAAACTTGGTTACCGGTTTTGAGAGAAATGCTGGGCGATCAATGCGGCTAACTCTGTGGATTCGAGTTTGCCTTCTTTTGTATCCAGAAGCATGCCGTTTGAATAGAAGTGGGTGGTGGGGTAGGTTTCAAAGTTGTGTTGTTTTTTGATAGCCCGGCATTTGCCGGGGACGTGCATTTTGGCTTTACCAAATCGGATGCGCGCATGGTCTTGGGCCGACGTTTCTAGAATAGGATCATAGGCTTTGCAGGGCTCACAGGTAGCTATCCCATACGCCACGACTGCCGCTGGAGCTTGGGTGAAGTCCGCATAATTTTCATCATTCACATTTTCCACTACCCCAGACATATTGCCTCCTTCTTCTGGCTCTAAAACGGACCAGACAAAAGAAAACCCCAAGGGAGC
>JAQBGS010000196.1:0-4771 GCA_032128535.1 Nitrospirota bacterium | reverse complement strand
AATACAGCCAAGGCGGGTATTGAGCACAAGCTGCTAGGCTGTGTGACCCTTCCTGGGCAACATCTCGTTTTATTTGCTCTTTTCTCAACCGGCTGTTTTTGTGCGAAGCATTTCTTGAACTCTCATCATTCAATTGGGTGTGTCTATGGCTAATCTGACCAAAGCAGAATTACGCGAGGGTGGCCTTTTCAGTCGATGGGAAGCCATTGCCAATAAATACGACACGCTCAACGATCAATTGACCGACCCGGCGGTGTTGGCGCAATCGGCCCTCCTTGTTTCACTGAATAAAGAACGGGCAGAGCTGGAACCGATTGCCAACATGTTTGGTGGGTATCGGCGAGTTCTAGAGGAAATCTCCGAATCCCAAGTGATGATGGAAGATCAACAGCTCGACCCCGACATGCGGCGAATGGCCAGTGAAGAGTTGGCGACCTTGGAGTCTCGTCGCAATGCCTTAGAGGCTCAAGTGGTTGAATTGCTGTGCCCTGAAGACGAAGGGAATAATAAAAACTCCTTCATCGAAATTCGTGCCGGAACCGGGGGCGGTGAAGCGGGGTTGTTTGCCGGTGATCTTCTCCGGATGTATCTCAAATTTGCTGAATCGAAGGGGTTGCGGACTGAATTAATTGAATCCCACGAAACTGGAATCGGCGGAATCAAGGAGGCCGTCTTGTTAGTTGAGGGCAAGGGGGCTTTTGGATTTTTTAAGTATGAGAGTGGAGTGCATCGAGTTCAGCGGGTTCCGGCGACCGAAGCCAATGGACGCATCCATACTTCCACGGCCACGGTCGCGGTGATGCCGGAAGTGGAAGAAGTCGAGGTGCAGATCGATCCCAAAGATTTACGGATCGATACCTATTGTTCATCCGGTGCTGGGGGGCAGAGTGTGAATACGACCTATTCTGCAGTGCGGATTACGCATATTCCGACTGGAGTGGTCGTGACCTGCCAGGATGAGCGGTCCCAACTCAAAAATCGAACGAAAGCGATGCGCACGCTACGAACGCGCATTGGCGATGCCGAGCGTGAAAAACAAGAAGCCTCAATCGCCCAGCAGCGTCGGTCTCAAGTCGGAACCGGTGAACGTAGTGAAAAAATTCGCACGTATAATTTTCCCCAGAATCGGGTGACCGATCATCGCGTGGGGCTGACGTTGCATAAACTTGATCGCGTCATGGAAGGCGATCTGGATGATTTGGTCACTGCCCTCAAGGCTCAATAATTCTTTCCAATAACCATTCCCTGATTGTCTTTTCTCAATGTTCTTGGCCCATGCAATGCTGGAGGCCACTATGCCATCGTCCCTGTCCTCTTCCAAATTATATCGTGAAGCTGTCGACCGGCTGAGCCAAGCTGGCATTACCAATGCCAAGCTTGAAGCCTTGTGGATTATCGAAGAGGCCTTGGGCGTGAATCGATTACAGATTCATGCCTATGAGGAGGATTCACTGGATGTCGAATATTACCAACGAGCCATTTCCTTGATTGAACGGCGAGCAGGGCAAGAGCCGTTGCAATATGTTTTGGGTAGTCAAGAATTTTGTGGTCTGGACATGGTGGTGAATCCAGGAGTACTCATTCCCAGACCTGAGTCAGAACTGCTCGTTGAAGAGGCCATTGCTCTGCTGGGGGAGCATCCGCAACCCGTCATCCTGGATGTAGGAACAGGATCTGGATGTTTAGCCATTAGCATCGCCAAGGCCCTCACACGCGCAGTCGTTGTTGCCTCTGATCGGTCCTTGTCCGCCCTACAGGTGGCAAGAACGAATGCCCGGAAACATGGCATGGACTCTCGGATTTTCTGGTTGGCTGGCGATCTCCTGGCCCCCTTGTTATCCAGCGGTTTAGCAGGTAAAGTGACGGCCATTATTGCGAACCTGCCGTATATTTCCCATGACGAATGGGATCGTCTTTCTCCTGATGTCAAAGATTTTGAACCGCGTCTGGCGTTGGACGGAGGGCCGGACGGGATGGATGTCTATCGGCGGTTATTGCAAGAAGCGCCAGGCGTTTTAGCGTCTGAGGGACGGCTTCTGATGGAAATTGGTATTGGACAAGCCGATCGCCTCTGTCAGGAGGTTGCTGCTTCTACATTTTTCGAAGTGATCAACGTTCAGCCTGATTTGCAGGGCATTCCTCGAATGGTCTGCCTTCGCCCTATCAAACGTGGTTGATTGAGTAATACATTGCTATGGATCAGATTCGAATAATCGGTGGGGTTCCCCTACGCGGCGTGGTCGAAGTGAGCGGAGCCAAAAATGCGGCCCTGCCAATTTTGGCGGCATCGTTATTGGGGGGCGGTGAATGTATTATCGACCACGTTCCTCAAGTCCGAGACCTCATCACCATGACCAAACTCTTGGCTTTGCTCGGGGTGGAGGTGCAGACTGAGGGAAATCGGGTCATGCTAGAGGCGGGCCACGTCCAATCCATTGAAGCTCCGTACGACTTGGTTAAAACCATGCGTGCGTCGATTTTGGCCCTCGGGCCTTTGCTCACTCGTTTGGGGGAAGCTAAAGTCTCATTACCTGGTGGCTGCGCAATCGGTACCAGGCCCGTGAATCTTCACTTGAAGGGCCTCGCTATGATGGGTGCCGAGGTACAGGTCGAACATGGGTATATCCATGCCAAAGCCCGTCGTCTGAAGGGAGCCCGAATTGATTTGGATTTTCCCACGGTCACTGGAACCGAGAATCTGATTATGGCCGCCTGTTTAGCGGAAGGGACGACCAGTTTGCATCATGTCGCACGTGAACCGGAAATCGCCGATTTATGTGCGTTTTTGACCAAACGAGGGGCTAAAATTTTAGGAGCGGGGACAGATACGATCACCATTGAGGGCGTCTCCGAACTGCATGGAGCCAAGCATGAGGTTATGCCTGATCGTGTAGAAGCAGGAACGTTTGTCATGGCCGGCGCAATCACTGGCGGAGATATCACGGTAAAAGGCTGTATAACGGATCATTTGGGTACCGTGTTCACCAAAATACAGGAAATGGGCGTAGAATTGACAGAAGATTCGGAGGGAGTCCGAGTCCGTCGATCGGCTCCGCTCAAGGCTGTTGAGGTCAAGACGCTGCCCTACCCTGGATTCCCGACCGATTTGCAGGCACAGATGATGGCGCTGATGTCTGTGGCTGACGGCACAAGTATCATAACCGAAACGATTTTTGAGGGGCGGTTTTTGCATGTTCCGGAACTCCATCGAATGGGCGCCTCCATTGAAATCGATGGGCCTCATGCGGTCGTGAAAGGCGTTCCCGCGCTCACCGGCGCACCGGTGATGGCCTCCGATCTTCGTGCGAGTGCCGGGCTGGTTCTGGCGGGGTTGGCCGCTGAGGGAGAAACGACTATTTCACGGGTCTATCATTTAGACCGAGGGTATGAGCGCTTGGAGGAAAAATTGAGAGCCTTAGGTGCTCAAGTCCAGCGTGTTCACGAAGTCGTATGAGTGAAGGAATTACCATTGCCCTTTCTAAGGGAAAACTTCTGTCGCCAACCCTGGCCCTGTTTCGACAAGCCGGGTATTCGGCCTATCATGTTGATGAGAGTGATCGCCGGTTAATTTTGGAATATCCCGAACATGGCCATCGGGTCCTTATTGTTCGGCCGAGCGATGTGCCGGTCTATGTCGAATATGGGGCGGCTGATTTAGGCGTAGTGGGCAAGGATGTGTTGTTAGAGCAAAGTCCCGATGTGTATGAGCCTTTGGATCTGGGGCTAGGGGTCTGTAAATTGGTGGTTGCCAAACCCAATGGCCAAACCTCGATCCAGCGGTTGTCGTCCAAACTTCGCGTGGCCACGAAATATCCAAAAATCACGGAACGGTTTTTTAACCAGCAGGGGTTGCCCGTTGAACTGATAAAATTATACGGGTCGATTGAGCTGGCACCATTAGTGGGTCTGGCCGATCGGATTGTGGATTTGGTGGAAACTGGGGAAACGCTGAAGGCGAATCATCTCGTGGAAGAAGAAATCATCGCGTGGTCTTCGGCTCGATTAATTGTGAATCGCGCCAGTTTGAAATTGAAACATGCTGTGGTGACGGAAGTGATTGCACGAATAAAAAAGCAGGTGACGAAGGCGAAGGCGTCGAAAGCGGCAAAGAAGGGTAAGCGAGGGTGAAGATTCTTTCTTGGAAAGACCGTGGATTTGCCAAAGCGGTGGAGGCAGTGTGTCAGCGAGCCACCCAACAAAATGCCAAGGTGGAACAATCGGTCCGAGATATCTTGAGCAGTGTTCGTCGAGAAGGCGATGCAGCTGTTCAACGTTTTACGTGGAGGTTTGATCGGATTCGGATTCGCCCCAACCAATTACGTGTCAGTCCGAAAGAGATTCAGGACGCCTATTCTGCGCTTCCTAAGGCTGATACGACCGCACTCAAATATGCGGCTCGACGCATTCGAACCTTTCATCGGAAACAACGACGGTCGACATGGACCTATCGAAAAGACGGCATTCAACTTGGGCAACTCATCACGCCACTTGATGCGGTGGGTGTCTATGTTCCTGGCGGGAAAGCGGTATACCCGTCTTCGGTGCTCATGAATACCATCCCGGCCAAAGTTGCGGGAGTGGGCCGTGTCGTGATGTGTACGCCGACGCCGTCAGGTTCTATTCATCCTTCCTTGTTAGTCGCTGCCAATATTGCGGGGGTCGATGAAATTTATCGAGTGGGGGGAGTGCAAGCGATCGGCGCGTTGGCCTATGGGACGGCCAGCATTTGTCCTGTGGACAAAATCGTTGGCCCGGGAAATCTGTACGTGGC
>JAQBGS010000195.1:0-2816 GCA_032128535.1 Nitrospirota bacterium | reverse complement strand
TGCCCTGTCGTTTGTGCGCGAAGCTGAGGATATCCGGCAATTACGCCAGCTGTTGGGCCACAAAGCCGGGCGCGTGAAAATTATTGCGAAGATTGAAGATCAGGAGGGCGTACGTAACCTGGAAGAAATTATCCAGGAAGCGGATGGGATTATGGTGGCTCGTGGGGATTTGGGAGTCGAAATTAACCTGGAAGATTTACCAAATGTCCAGCGTAAGATTGTTCGGTTATGCGCCGAGTCCGGCAAACGCGTCATTGTGGCCACGCATCTGTTGGAATCCATGATTCACAACCCTATTCCTACCCGCGCTGAGGTAACCGATGTGGCGAATGCGGTCTATGAAGAAGCCGATGCCGTGATGTTATCCGGTGAAACCACGGTCGGAAAGTATCCGCTGAAATGTGTGGAATACCTGTGCAAAATCGCCAGAAAAACTGAAGCGATTCCCGGTTTGCAATTTGCCAAACAGCTTCATATGACGAACGACAAACAGCATTTGGCCGCGGCGGCGGTCAAGCTGGCCGAGGAGTTGCCAGCAAAAGGAATCGTCGTGATTACCCGAAGAGGCGTCATGGCCGACTTTGTTGCCAATTGTCGTCCATTTTCCACGAATATCTATGCCTTTACGAACGGGAGTCAAACGCGTCGAACGATGACCCTCAATCGCGGAGTGTTTCCCTTCCGAATCAATTTAAGCTCGGACCCCGAAAAAACGTTGCAAACCGCTTTTAGGATTTTAAAAACTCGCGAATATTTCAAGGCGGGAGAAAAAGTCGTGATTATCTCAGATGTGTTAGCCCAAGAACGGGTTGATGCGATTCAAATTCGAACGATTCGCTAAAGCGACCTCAGATGAAGGTTCATTCCACGCTTCAACGGGATGCGTCTCAACCAGTCGAGGGGGAATCGTTCTTGATCATGAAAAATACTAAGGAAGCTCTGTTCCGTGCATTCGAGCAAAGAGCTCCCAATCAAAGGGTTTAGAGACCACGGCATGAAGAGGAATCGGCTGAATCGCTCCTGAGCCTTGGTAGGCTAGCATGCATCCCACGATGTCTTCAGGCTGTTCGATCAAGCGCCGAATAGTTTCATACGCCAGATGTTGCGCCATGGCTTTATCCGTAGGCGTCGGAGATGCCCCGCGTAAGGTATGCCCGAGAATGGTGGCTTTCGTGGCGACAGAAAGGGGATAGTGTCCAGGTCTTGCTTGAAGATGTGGCCATTGGGCAATTCGTTCTGCCACATACTTGGTTAAGCCATGCACCCCTCCCTCTGGATGATGACGATGCGGTGTGCGTTCTGCCACCACAAACAGATGGCTTTTGTTCCGAACCCCCAACGTTTTTTTCAGGGTTCCCAAAATCACTTCTTCGATATAGGCATCCGGGTCAGGATGTTCATTCACCAATAATCCTTCGGCTCTGGCTTGATAGGCGCAGGTTAAGGCCAAATGTCCGGATCCTGCTCCCATCACCTCGACGAAAAACACACTCCCCATGGCCGCACTTGTGGCTTTCAGTGATTCAATCGATTTGTTGGCGAGCTCCACCGCCGAATGAAGCCCCAGCGACGTCGTGCCAGCCAGATTGTCGTCGATAGAACCTGGAATCCCCACTACCTGTACGCCAAACTGTTCGAAGAGGGCACGGGCCCCACGTAAACTTCCATCCCCACCCATGACGACCAGGGCCCCATCCTGCAGATAGGGCTTGAGGTGCAGCATGGCTGCCAGTTGGGCCCCCTCACTTTTGAAATCTTCAAACCGGCTGCTGCCAATGGGACTACTAGGATGATTACTCATCCCACGTGTCTCCTCTTCCGTGACCAACTCAATCCAATTATTCACCAAACCGAGAAATCCATGGTGGACAAAATAGACTTCGAGACCCAACCGGGTCCCTGTCACACGTAGCTCTTTCAAAGCGGCCCCCCGCTCCCGCAAAATCTCCGCCAGACACCAACGCGACGAGCCTGCGAATTTGCCGTGGCTTCAACGTCACCTTCTGCCTGCGTATTTGTTCCACAGAGACCCAGGCCTCACGCGCCGCCCGTTCACGCTCCGAAAGACCGACCGCCGTGGAATATCCGGATAACTGCCCATGCTCAAACGTGAGAAGCACCACATTATCCTGTCCCTCTTTATAGCCTCCAAATTCGGAAAAGGCTTCACTGAACGGGCGAGGATCAAGATAAATTAAAAGGGCCCGCAAGGTTGAGCTGTGCGTGTACAAACACAACACGTGTCCCAGGTGATCCTGGCCCAATTGATGAAATCGATCGACCAACTCGACATACAGTTCAAAGAACGAATGGCCTCCCGGGTAACTGTAGAGCGGGTGCTTAATCAACCGCTGGGCTGTTTTGTCATCGACGCCAAACGCTTTTGCGGCTTCCTCGATTTCTTCGGTTTTCTCTATGCCTGTGGCCCAGCCAAAGTCCTGGGATTCTAACGCCTGTTCCATGATGGGCTCTTTTGCCGTGGTGGCCTTCGGATCCAGAATGGCGACAACCCGTTCAAAGAGCTGTCGAGTATTGGGACTGTGGCTCACCATATGCAGAAAGGATGAGGCATCCAGGTAATTATGTAATTGGAGGAAGTCCAGTTGCTTCCCAACCAGGCCCACCGTCCTGGCCAGCGCGGCACCAATGGCATCAGCCTTAGGAATCCCCCGTTCGGGATCCAACACGTTGCGTAACCGGCGCCCGACGCGACACTTTTTACTATCCACCTGCGAGATGCCATGGCGCATGGTGAGAAACAGGGTTCGCTCATGTAAATCTCGTGGCATCAACCAAAATCGATCATCCCCGATGTC
>JAQBGS010000194.1:0-3708 GCA_032128535.1 Nitrospirota bacterium | reverse complement strand
ATGGCATGTGGCACGTCTGCCCGGACATTTACCGGCCAGAACCCCTTGTTTTCCAAGAGGGCACTCATTGGGCCTCCCGAAAAACGAAGGCGAAAAGGAGTATTGTCAAGCCGTCCCTCGGCATACAAGCGCAAGGGGCCGCCTGTCACACTTTCGACCAAGAGGTTAGAACGCAGTTCTAGAGGCTGTCGACTGTTCTCTCCTCCATGAACACGTACCTGAAGATTATGCCCGGTGAGGGTAACCGTAGATTGAGCCAGGAGAGTGTCAATGGTTGCGCCAGCACCTGAAAATTTTGCATGCAGATTTATGGGGTGGTCTTTTGGATTCACGAACTGCACATTAGAAAAGACATGTTCATATCTAATATCTCTCAGGGCCATTTGACCGGAAACAGAAGGAATCGGTTTGGTGGAATCCAGATCGAGCGTCCCTTGAAAATTTCCGTAAGATGATTTCTGATCAAAAAGAACGCCTTGCACATCCTTGACGGTGAGGAATCCCGCATGAAGGTTGGCTTGCACTGCCAACCCTGCTAACTCAAACTCTCCGATGTCGGCTTGATGGATGAGCATCTT
This sequence comes from Nitrospirota bacterium, assembly GCA_032128535.1. Taxonomy (GTDB): domain Bacteria; phylum Nitrospirota; class Nitrospiria; order Nitrospirales; family UBA8639; genus Nitrospira_E. The sequence continues at coordinate 3,130 of JAQBGS010000194.1, read as the reverse complement.
CAAGTTTCCATTGACGGCGCCAAGGGCTTCCGTAGGGATAGGGATATCACCTGGAGTGGACAGCTCCTTGAAATTGACATGTTCTGCGGTCAAGATCCCCGTGAATTGAGGTGCATCCTTCTCTGTATCAACCTCCAGAGTTCCAGACAGATCGCTGGTCCCGAACCGGCTTTGAAAATCATTCACTCGATAACGAGATCCTTTTTTGGTCACTTGCGCCATGAAATGGTAGGGACCAACGGGAGGCAGATCGGCATCAAGCTCATTGAGTTGCTTGCCTTTGAGCGATACTCCCAACGTGCCACCCATTTCCTGAGGGCCAGCATTCAACGTCCCCTTTGCAGCCAGAACGGCGTCACCCATTTGCGCCGAGAGAGAAACGGGCCAGGGTTTTTCCGATTTGATCAACTCAAGGGGAGAGGCGGTCATGAGTCGGGCTCCAAAGGTCTTGCCCTGAAAAATGCCGTTGCCCCGAATCTCTATAGGGCCGCCATTTGAAATTTTCAGAGATAGTTGAGGAAAAGCAACAGGCTGTCGATTTTCTGGAATTGATCCGGAAAGTGTTAATGTGGTGCGATTCGTCCGAAGCTTCACGTTCAATGTCTTCAGAAATTCCTGAAGGTTGGTTCCGTGCCCAAGGGCCGTCACGTCCAAATCGGTAGATCCGGCAATGTCCTCTGCCACCCCGAACGCCTCCAGCGCCTGTCCAAAATAAAAAGACCGGACCTGGGCTTCAAACGTGGTTTGCGGCTGTGGATTCTGCAGGTCAACCTTCAGACTCGCTTTCATCATTCCGCCAAAACTTTTTCCCTGGAATTGGCTGACCTGAATGCGTCTCTCCCTCATGCTAGTCGTTAAAGAACTCGAACCTAGCTCGATTTCACCAAGTTTCCACTTGTTAATCGTCACATCAAGATCTCCATCAAAAGGCAGAAGAAATGCAGGAACTTGGGGTGACGTTTGGTGAGAAGGCACTGCCTGGGCTGTGGCCTTCGTTGAAAAAAGAAAGTCATTGATTTGAATGACGTCTGCGGTTAATGCGCCTACGATTTTTTGACGGTCATCCTGGCTCTGCACATTCAATTGCCCCGCGATTTCCGAGGACCCGAGTTTTGCCCGGATATTATGCAGGTCGATGGCATGAGTATTCTGAAGAACATCGGCAACAACCATGAATGGTGCAGAATCGGGAAGGTCTGTCTTTAGGATCTCGTTCAAGGCACTCAGGCGATCTCCATTGATCTGCACATGAAGGGAATACATCTCCTCGGCTTTCTCCCCTCCTAACGCACCCTTCACCTCAGCTGAGACTCCATTCGTAGAAAGGGTGCCGTCGATGGGCCATGCCTCCTTCAAATCAATCAAATCCATGAGGCGCCCTCCCTGAAGCTTAAGAATAAACGGGACCTTGTCCCAATGACCGTCAATACCAAATTCTCTCAAGCGCTCATCAATTATTGACGTAGAGGCGTGCTGAATCGCCATTTCATGGGAGGTTTCAGACAGATGAGATAGATATGAAATTCGTGAATCCTTGATATCGAGTGTTCCTGTTTTCGTAAGATCAATGGAAACTTTGGGAACGGCTTGCGACCAGATACTAGAACCCTCTTCCTTTTGACTGGTCCAGTTATCTTTATTGTCGGAGGTTTCCTCCAGGAAAAGCTCTGCGCCGTTTAGATGGATTTTCTCCACCTCCAATCCCCGGCGTTGGAGAAGGCGGGCTAGCGACACTTGAATTTCAAGGCGGTCAGCTCGAAAAAAATGGGCTTGAGAAGCCCAGGAAGGATTGGCTACATGGAAATTTTCCAGAATCAAGGTGGGTTCAAGGGAGAACGTCAGGGAGATGGGGCCTTCCAGTTTAACTATCCGCCCTAAGACAGCCGAAAAACCTGCCTCTAAAGATTCCCGGTAAATATCCGCTTTGTAAAAAGGAAAAATGATATAGGCGAGGGTGATGATTAACCCTATGACAACAAAAATTCCAATCCCAATAAAGAGAGAACGACGACGCATAATATTTCCCATTCTATACCAGCCAAGTCCCTTGAATCATTTTTTAAATTGGGGTCAGGCCTTACATTTGACAGATCCTTTGCTCTACACTCCTCCCTTACATCCAAGGGAATGCAAGCATGGCTAGACCGCTGCGGATTGCCTTTTCGGGGGCGCTGTATCATATCACCTCACGGGGTAATGCCCGAGCGAATATTTACCAGGATGATGAAGATCGGCGCGTCTTTCTTGATCTGCTTGACCGTTCCTGTGAACGTCACGCATGGGTGTGTCATGCCTACTGTTTGATGCCGAATCATTATCACTTGTTAATCGAAACTTCCCAGCCAACTCTTTCTAAGGGAATGAAATATGTAAACGGAATCTATACACAACGCTTTAATCGTCGCCATCACCGAGTGGGGCATGTGTTGCAGGGCCGGTTTAAAGCCATCTTGGTCCACAGCGAGGCCTATTTGCTGGAATTGTCTCGATACATTGCCTTAAACCCTGTGCGAGCCAAACTGGTCCGTTCAGCGAAGGATTGGCCCTGGAGCAGTTATCGCGCGACAGCGGGTCTCGCCACGTCCCACCCCTGCTTGACGGTGGATTGGGTCTTATCAGCATTTGGGAAAGAGAAGAGGAAAGCGTGTGCGCGGTATCGGGTGTTTGTTCAGGAGGGGAAAAATCAGCCAAGCCCTTGGGCCTCGTTGAAGAATCAGCTGTACCTCGGCTCGGATGAATTTGTTGAGGATATGTTGGACAAACTTAGCACGGAACAATCGCTGTCAGATATACCAAAGAAGCAAACGCGCAGGCCGGCAAAGCCATTGACGTATTACCAAGATCACTATTCGGATCGCACGAAAGCGATGGCGGCAGCGTATTTAAGTGGGCAGTACACGCTTACGCAAGTAGGCCGGCAGTTTGGGGTCAGTTATGCCACCGTCAGTCGGGCGGTGAAGGCTTGCGACGAGCGTGAAATGTAAGGCCTGACCCCCAATTCTGACCAATTTTAACCAATTTTAAAATTTTAAGGCCTGACACCCAATTTGTGAAAAAGAAGCTCCCGCCAGGTTGTCTAGAACGCCGATAGTCCATAGTGAAGTGTTGGGCACGCTGCGCTTTGCCCAAC
>JAQBGS010000193.1:0-3118 GCA_032128535.1 Nitrospirota bacterium | reverse complement strand
GTCCTGCTGTTGGGTGAAACGCACGGTCGGCGTGATTACGTGCATATCTATGAGGGCCCCGCACTTAAGTCAGTGGTCAAGAATAAATACAAGATGCATTTGCCGCCTCCTGGCTCAAACCCTATCGGCGCGACTATCTATGATCTCTATCGTGACCCTCGGGAGTCACGTCCTATCGAATCGATTAAATACGGTCCGTGGGCGGGTGGTCAATTTGTTGGCATGGTTAAACGCCATCTGGCGCTTAAACGAAAATATCCGGACAGGCCCGCTGTTCACGATATACCCTATAAGGGCATAGAAAATCTCAGACCCGAAAGTAAGAAGGCTGTTGAGATCTTTATGCTTGGCCTGCCGCAAAAATAGAGGTTTCGTTCGTCCAAGATGTATTGATCAGGCCCCAAGCTTGCTGCCGCGTAAAAAGGCGATTTAACAGTGTTGGCCCAATGCCTTACAGAGCTCTTTTTCACGCTTAACCAACCTGTCCACGAAACCGGGGCAAGACCACGAACCTGTGGTCCGCTGATTAAAATTCAAAAGGCTAATAATTACATCAACTGTATGTCCGCTTTGGGTCGAAGAGCGACCATTACGATTTTGAATCTATTCTTCTGAACGGACGCTTGCCGCCCAGAAGCGGACAGACGCAGTGCAAAAAGAAACCCGCCGAAGCGGGTTCCTGATGATTGATTAGGTTCTTATGATTGTGACCTTCGATGGTCTTACCCGGATTTCATTTTCCAGGGAAAACCTGCTTCCAGTCCTTCTTCATATCCACAATCACACAGCCGTTTGCATCGGCCTGATCGAGGGCTTTATCGAGCGTGTTATCCGCGATACCCAGCTGGTCGAACAGCTCAAGGATCGAATCGCTATTTTTTCTCTACGTTCTTCAAATACTGATCGAGCGGAATCAGCAGGTTCTTCGCGCTGCTCATTTCTCCGGAGAGGGATTGGGCGGCGGCGATCATCTCAGCGCTTAGCCCGCGCGTGCTGGCAATATTCCTTTTGGCATGGTTTTGGGGGGACGAATCCTGGGTGGCAGAAATCAGGAGCAGCGCCAGGCCCGCGGGCTTATTCTCTTTCACCCCCTGGCCGCGCACATACAGCATGCCCAGATTACCGATGGCCAACGCATCCCCCTGCACCGATGCCTTGCGATACCATTCATTCGCTTTCGCGAAATCAACCTTGGTGCCACGACCATGTTCGTAGAGTACCCCCAGATTGAATTGCGCACCGGCATTTCCTTGCGAGGCGGATCTGCCATACCAAACCACCGCTTCCTTCTCATCTTTCCCAACCCCGATGCCTTTCTCATACATCAAGGCCACATTGAATTGGGAATCGGCGTGGCCGTCTTTAGCCGCGGCGAGAAACGCTGTGTAGGCGAGTGGCAGGTCGTTGGCTTGATACGCAACGATCCCGGCCTCGAAATTAGCAACCGCGTTGGGGTTTTGCTTGTCTTGGGCCTGGGCCTCATCCGGCTTCATCGCGGCCTTCTTTTCTGCGGCGAAAGCCCCTGAGGCAAGCAGCATTGAACACAGTAAAATCAAGCTGACAACCTTGGCAGCTGTCATGGTTTTAGTCCTCATGGATTTAGTTCTGTTGGCCGTAGAATTATCGGTTCCCCAAGATTGAGCATCTGGCCATTATGCGCGAACAATGCCAGCGACCTCAACTTCGCACGGCTGTCTTGTCTTCAAACTCCTAATGTCCGCTGTGGGTCGAAAGCGGGTATTTACACATTCCCCGAATTTCTCACCATAGCACTCACGGAGAACCGCTTCCACCAGGTCATCGAGCGTTACAGTTGAGGGTTGTAGGGGCCTGATTTTCAATGACTGGCACCTCCAAAAACTCATTTCGCAACGATTTCCATTGGTGCTATATCGCTGAAAAACTAAGCAGTCAAACGGGAGACAAGTCACATGCCAAGGCTTAAAGTAGCTGTTCCCCTTACTTGGACATCGGCTATCTATTATTATCGTCCTATGCTAGGGTGAATGTACTTATCGCGTGGGGCTTGGCGATAAGCCATTAGATTTTCAAAGCCCATAACCGGTGTTGTTTCGCCCGAGAGATACCTCGGAAGTGTTTGACCTAAGTCGCCTGCATATCGCGTCCACGGACTACTCCTTCCTAATGTTTCATCCTTCTCGAGCCTCAGACAATATCATTTTTTCAAAAGGAGGAGCCCCATGGGTTCAAAATTGTATGTCGGTGGATTGCCGTATTCGGCAACGCAAGTAGAATTAACGGACCTGTTTTCAGCACACGGCACGGTCCAATCAGCCAATGTCATTAGCGACAAATTCACCGGCCAATCGCGCGGGTTTGGATTTGTCGAAATGTCATCGAACGAAGAAGCTCAAGCGGCCATTTCAGCCCTCAACGAAACTGAGTTTAGTGGCCGAACCTTGACCGTCAACGAAGCCAAACCCCAAGCCCCCCGCACCGGTGGTGGTGGTGGTGGCTATGGCGGCGGCGGTGGAGACAGAGGGGGCCGAGGCAGCCGGTTCTAACGAAAACCTTCAATCGTCTGATAAAAGGGAGAGGTCCAAAAGGCCTCTCCCTTTTTTTATTCCGAATTCTGCTGGCCTCTCCAGCGAATGTTCAAAACCGAACCCAGCCGAAACTTCCCTAATTTTATCCAATAAAAATCCCCTGCCGGGGTCACCGACAAGGGCTTGAAACTGAATTAATTTTTTGGGTTTCGGGGGCCTGATTTTTCATTACCGGCAGCTCTTTAAACCCACCATCCAACGATTCTCATTGGTAGCGATTTAAAGGAAAATGACGCCGTCATGAAGCAATAGCCCGCCGCCTATTAATCCATAGGATCCGCAGTTGCCGTGGGCGGAAGCCCCATTCACTTCTAGGCAACTGTATGCCCGCTATCGGCCAAAAGCGGACGGTTAATCGAAAGCCCTACGATGACGCCTAACGAAGTGCATGACGTGACCGCCTCCAATTGGGGGATCATTCCACAATGCCGTATTAAACAACACTATGTAACTGAATACCATATTCGTTTACTTTAAGATTAAGGAGAAATGAGTCTAGCCATATTTCCAGAAACAGGTATTCCCATGAATGGGGCTTTGGCGAGGACGAC
>JAQBGS010000192.1:0-3245 GCA_032128535.1 Nitrospirota bacterium | reverse complement strand
CTTCATCGTCATGGCGGAGAAATACGACGGTAACACCGCACCAATAAACAAACCAGTAAAGACCAAGGGATCGAGCAAATTAATGCTGCCTAAGAGATCATACTCTGGGCCATTCTGCTCCTTGAGCAATAAATCAGCCCGAGTAAGAAACGCGGCAAAGAGCGCCAGCGATGTAAGTATCGCTGCACCAATGGCAAAGCCTTTCCCGATGGCCGCAGTGGTATTCCCAGCGGCATCCAGGACGTCTGTCCGTTTACGTACATGCTCTGGCATCCCGGCCATCTCAGCAATACCGCCAGCGTTATCAGAAACCGGTCCATAGGCATCAATCGTCAACGCAATGGCCAGTGTGCCCAACATACCAAGAGAGGCAATGGCCACACCGTACATCCCTGCCAACATCCACGGGATATAGATGGCTAAACCAATTGCTAAATAGGGACCCACCGCACTCTTATAGCCAAGGGCCAGGCCAAAGATGATATTTGTGGCCGAACCCGTTTCACAGGATTTCGCGACTTCTCTCACAGGAGCGTAATCATGGGACGTGTAGTACTCAGTCATCAACCCCACGACCAGCCCTGCAATTAGACCAGTAAGGAAACAAAAATAGACCCCCAAATCGGTATGGGTCTCGCCTCCAATTTCAAAGGTGTCGGGAATCATCATCTTGGTCACAAACAACATGACAATTGCCATGAGCGCACTGGAGACGATCAGCATCTTTTTCAACGCTGGGGCAACTTGATCTTCGGAATTGACCTTAATCATCATCAATGTGAGAAAGCTCACGGGAATCCCGATGGCAGTAATGAGGATGGGGTACAACAACGCATCGACCATCCCGGAAAAGGCCACAGCACTAATGACCATGGCGGCGCAGGTGCTCTCAGCACAGGACCCAAATAAGTCGGCACCCATTCCGGCCACATCACCCACGTTATCGCCAACATTATCGGCAATCACCGCAGGGTTCCGCGGATCGTCTTCTGGAATCCCCGCCTCAACTTTACCCACCAAATCAGCACCAACATCAGCGGCTTTTGTAAAAATTCCGCCACCCACACGGGCAAATAACGCGATAGACGAACCCCCAAGACCGAAGCCAGCAATGACTTCCATCAAAATATGCGTCGGGAGTTGTGCCGGCATGATTGCTGATAGACCGAGGTAAATGAGGAGGAGCCCTAAGGCAGCTAAGCTGACCAATGCAAAGCCCATCACGGAGCCCGAATGTAGCGCCACATTAAACGCTGCAGAGAGAGATTGATTGGCCGAGACCGTCGTACGCACATTGCCCTGTACCGCAATCTTCATCCCGATGAAGCCCGAGGCGATTGAAATGATGGCGCCAAAGATGAAGGCGATGGCCGTATACACCCCTTCATTCACATAATCCGTATGATGATCATCGATTAGCACCGCAATGATCGCCGCAAAGACAACCATGAAAATAGCCATGAATTTATATTCCTGCTTGAGGAATGCCATGGCTCCACCAGCAATGGCGGAATGGATCTTCGCCAGACGCTGTCTGGTGTCCTGATCTTCGACACCCATATCAATGGGGATTTTGTTGACCGATGAAGAGTAGTAAAACGCGATGACCAATCCCAGAAGTGAGAGGGTCAGAATTATCGTTACCGCCATGTTGAAAAGATCTCCATTAGTGTGAAAAAGAAAGAAATCAAAGGGTTACCCGTGCTGATAAGGCCGCCTATTTCCTAACAGCCTGAAAAATAAGGACTTACAACGTTATCATCACCCACAGAGCCATGCTTCAATTCATGTCCACCGATGGTATGCACTGTTAATGAAATGAGGCTAGCTGGAAGACCAAATACGATGTGGGGATTGTCTTAAACTGGTCTGAAAAAATAACAACACCGCATGATAAAGGTTATATGTAGTACCGTTGTTGGAGGCACTACGCAAAATATTGTGAATCAAGCGATTGGTATTCTACCTGTCTGAAGTGGAATGTTCAAGGTATTTACCCTTATAGAGAGTGTTTTTCTCTATTCTTCAGTCCCCCGTATTTTCTCTCGATTCCCCGGATCACCCAATTCTGGAATCTTCACTTGGCTTCTTGTAATTGCTGGATTTCGCCAAGACTCAGCATGCGCCATTCTCCCGGGGCGAGCGTTCCCAACTGTATTGACCCGATCGCCACACGAATTACGCGCAAGGTGGGATGCCCCACCTGGGCCGTCATTCGGCGAATTTGACGATTCATACCTTCATGGATTTCCATCTGCAGCCACGCGGTTGGCACCGACTTTCGAAAACGGATGGGGACGGGGCGCGGATGGACCAGAGGCTCTTCCGTAAGAAGGTGGACTGTTGCCGGGCGAGCCCGCCGGCCTTTAACCACTACTCCGCTCCGCAATCGCACAAGAGCCGCTTCGTCAGGAATACGCTCGACCTGGACCCAATAGGTCTTGGGAACTTTAAACGAGGGAGAGGTAAGCCGACCCGCAAGGGTTCCATCCGAGGTCAGCAGCAACAACCCTTCGCTATCCATATCCAGACGGCCCGCAGGATAGACATGCGGCACCTGTACATAGTCGGCCAGCGTCGGACGATGTTCGGCATCAGTAAATTTCGAGAGCACCCCATAGGGCTTGTGAAACACCAGATGTTGAGGGAGGCCCCCGTCTTTTCTTTCAATCATCGTGAAGATACAGCTTCAGTGAATGACTATTGGTTCCTGGCAACGGATATTTCATCAACGGGCCATTGGTTCATTTTTATTGCCCCGTCTCTTATTTTCTGTTACCGTGGACGAGAATTGCACACCACAGCACACACACCAGACGTTCTCGACTTCACCTAGACAGGACTCACTTATGGCATGGGAACCGAAAGATCCTTGGGGCGGCAGCGGGCAAGATCCACTTGATGAAGCCTTGCGCAAAGCCCAAGATACGATCAAGAACCTCGTTCCAGGACGGGGCTTTAAATCCATCATCTTCATTGTGCTTGCCGTCTTGGCCCTCTGGCAATCCGTATTCATTGTTGCGCCAGACGAACAAGGTTTGGTCAAACGATTCGGAGAAATCGTCCGTGTGGCCGAACCAGGGCCTGGGTTTAAAATTCCGTTTGCCGAAACAGTCGATACCCCAAAAGTTGAAAAACTGCATCGAGTGGAAGTCGGCTTTCGAACAAACCAGGGACGCACCCAATTCGTGCCGAGAGAGGCACTCATGCTCACGGGAGATATGAATATTCTCTCACTCGAGTTT
>JAQBGS010000191.1:0-3114 GCA_032128535.1 Nitrospirota bacterium | reverse complement strand
CACATTCCTCAGGTTGCGGTTCCTTCACTTTCAGGATCAGTTCCGCTTCGCCAAAGACGTGTTGCGCCGACGGCAGCAGAACAACCCCGGATTGGAGATAAGTCTGATCCTCAAATCCACTCCCCTCCCCGGCTCCCTGTTGAACCAACACACGATGCCCGCGCTCACATAATTCCTTGGCACCATGAGGTGTAAGAGCCACTCGGAATTCATGATCTTTGATTTCTGTCGGAACGCCAATCACCATAAACAGACTCCTTTAATGTTTCCAGATAATGTTTCCCGAGGTCAGATCCATCACACGTTTCTTACCGGAATGGCAGGCCCCACCATCGAAGCTATTGTGCCTGACTGCCGATATCTCCTAGACAGCTTCAAGAAACCTCAGGTAAGATTGCCAAGTTCTTTATCGGGATTTTCTTGGAAATGATCAATGAAATTGGTCCATCATGAGTAAATTTACCCATCATATTTTTGTCTGCCTCAACGAACGTCCCAAGGGAGATCCCCGGGGATGTTGTGCGGCATTGGGTTCGGTTGGTTTGCATGCCTTTTTCAAAAAAGAGGTTGAACGCTTAGGCTTAAAAGGGATCGTCCGAGCCAATAAATCTGGCTGTTTGGACCAATGTGAGTATGGCCCAAGTGTGGTCATTTACCCCGAAGGCGTGTGGTATTGGGTTGGGAAAGAAGCCGATGTCACAGAAATCATGGAACGCCACATTGGTAAAGGGGAAATCGTGGAACGACTGCTCATGCCCGGCAAAAATGGCTCTCTTCCGATGGTCCAATCTTAAAATCTCCCAAGACTTTTTTCCCGAACACGGTATATGACGTTCCACGTTCCTTCACCGCTTATCCCCAAAAAGGACCACCATCTCTGTCATGGGCAATGAAGCCAAATGGAAAGCCAACTTAGACAAAGTGGCCTATTTAAAGACCTTTCCCGGATGGCTCTCGTCATGGGAACAGGGGGTCGGCTCGACCATTGAACACGTCCTTCCCATTCCTGAACAAGCAGCCCATTCAGTATTACTCCTCTCTCAAGGAAAATTTATCGTCACACCTCAGGCCCATACCGAACCACAAATGGTCACGGCCGGCCTTTTAGCCGCCCGACCACAACTCGAACCGACACATTCTGAAGCCTTTCAACACTATGATCATCTGACGCAGTTGGACCAAGAAGCGGGACGAACGGCACGATTGGAAAACATCATCAATGCCATCGATAATAATCTCGAGCGAATTCCCGAACTCAAAACTCGCATTAAGGAATTAGTCAATCAATGGGATAACGAAAGTCAGTGCTCACCATGAATATGTTCGAAATGTTTTCTCAAGCCCTATTTGAAGGAGTCAGCCCTATGATGGTAACCAGAGACCATTTACTTAGAAACCCGGACCGTTGCACACATAATGCAATTTGTGTCCCCGTATGTCCAACCGGAGCCTGGCTTTCAACACCTCCCTATAAATTTGATTCTTCACGGTGTTTGGAATCCTGTCGGCTTTGTCTGGATGCCTGCCCGACTCAAGCCATTTATGGAGTCTTCCGTAAAGGCGAAAAACTCCTCAGCCCCAAACAAGGGTAAGTTACACAATTCGTTTTCGCCAATACCCCCAATAGGCTGACCCTACATAGGCACACCCACCAGAAAGTCCGGTTGCGGCCACAATGCCATACACATCCCGTCTGGCAATCTTTACCGACTGATCCGGCTGTAGCACTTGTTGAGAAAACGACAACGCTTGCAAAGTACGAATCCCAATTAAAAGAGGCCACATGCAGGCTAATCGCAATCGAACTTCTAGGCGGGGAATGGCCATCGTATATCGCCAGCCTTGGTCAAGATGATCTCGTGCTTCTTGAATCAATTGGCGAAACAACGGGCGAAACGTTTGGGACGATGATGGATCGAGAAGTTGCTCAGGTGAAAGATTGACTTGCTTGAGCAACACGTCGGGGATGTAACACCGCCCCTGTTTTAGGTCTTGTGGTAAATCCCGAAGAATGTTCACCATCTGTAGCCCCTTCCCATAACGAATTCCAAGCGGGATCATCGTTAATTGATCCCAGCGTCTCATTCCGGGGAGATGGGTACACATCATCTTTGTCCAGAACTCCCCAACACAACCGGCTACTGAATACGTGTAATATTCGAAATCCTGAACGGCGTGTAAGGCACGAACCCCTTGTCCATGGGTTTTGGGAAATTGGTGCAGGTCAAATTCCATTCCACCAATCAGGACCGAAACGACTTGGGCAATGTGCGCGCGATCCAAATGATTGAACCCTAGATACAGGCGAAAGCATTGCTCAAGATTTTCTAATAATCGCCGTTCATCAGGATTGGACTGTTTAGTAATCACCTGTGCCTGGATTTTTTGAATAGGGCTCCACTCAGGATCGTCCTTGCGTAATTGTCGTTTTAACTCCTGCAAGCACTGCAAGCGAACCCGGTCATCCAAATCACCCGTATCAGCAATGGTATCGGCTGAACGGGCAAACAAATAGGCTAACCCTATTTGAGAACGAACTGCCTGAGGCAAAATGGCAAGGGTAAGATAAAAGGAACGAGAAACGCGCTTGAGCACATCGCCCAATAACACTCGATCAGAGAAAGAAAGAGACATGGGTTAGGGGACGATAAGACGCCCTTCCATTCCTTCCTCACGGTGGGTAGGAAAAAAGAGTAATTGCTTATCACAATAAAAAGGGTAAATTCCTGGTTCAGTCAATGTCAGGACATGCGCCTGACTCTCCCCACTGGAAATGTCTGCTTCCAAAATACGTACCCCGTGGGGATTCTCCAATAAAAAGTTATGCGGAACCAGAAATGACCGGTTGCGTAAAATTAATGTCATGGGTTTACCCCTCTCAATCGTCAGCTCAGCAGGCGCAAACGCATAACTTTCCATATCAATGACCAATTCTGGTGGATTGGCTACTTCGATTTGAGACGAGGATTCCTGGGCTGTTGCTGAAGGAACTACCGCCAAAAAGATCATGAGCCAAACAAGAGACACAACCAATCGTGTATAATACGAAGGATGCAACGGAATCATATCTTTAATGAGATTCATAAACCTATGATAACGTTATTTAACCCAATG
>JAQBGS010000190.1:0-2754 GCA_032128535.1 Nitrospirota bacterium | reverse complement strand
CCCTAACCCCTCCTTACAAAGGAGGGGGAAACTAAAACGGGAAGGGGAAAAGAACAAACAGGCGGACGCTCATCTCATTAATACAAAACTCGTCAGTCCAAACTGGACACGGAATCCCTTACCGCGTGAATTTTATGATCGGCCGACGTTGACGGTTGCGAAAGATCTGCTAGGGAAGGTGCTGATTAAAGAGACTGAAAGCGGGATCCTCCAATCAAGAATCGTTGACGTCGAAGCCTATATCGGGCCGAAGGATAAAGCCTGCCATGCATCCAAAGGCCGAACGACACGCACGGAAATCATGTTCGGCCCGGCCGGATTCACGTATGTCTATCTCATCTATGGGATGTACCACTGCCTCAATATCGTGACTGAACGAGAGGACTATCCTGCCGCTATTTTGATTCGCGGCTTGGAAATTTTGGGAGACAATCATCCGACAGCTTTACCTTCACGCATCGACGGTCCTGGCCGGGTTTGCCGTTTCCTGGAAGTAGACCGCACAAACAACGGACTGGATACGACACACGGCGAAACACTTTGGATCGAAGATCATGGCTTGGCCGTTTCACGAAAACAGATGCAGGCCCTCCCTCGAATCGGCGTGGACTATGCCGGAGAATGGGCAAAGAAATTGTGGCGGTTCTGTCTGCCAGCTCCACCTTCCCCAAAGGCACGAAGAAACAAACCAAAATAATTGATTGCAAAACCTTTTCTTACCTGCCTTGAACAAGTACAGCCGTCTACGTTACGCTAGCTTCTCAGAACCATGTCGGCTACGTTCCGTAGGCCACATGAGACAAACCGCTTCCCATTTCCACGAACAATAAAGGAGACAAAACTATGGGCAATCCGCTCGATACCATCTCTGGCACCATCACTGCCGGCTTTGTGTTGACCGTGATCCTCTATGGCCTGGTCAAAATGCTGGTGTGACACCCCAGCAATCCCGAAGATTTCTTTAATCACCTAACGAATACGAGGACACATTATGGAAAGTTTATTAGCGTGGGGACATTTCCTCACGGGCATTACCTGGATTGGAATTCTGTATTACTTTAATTTCATTCAAGTCCCATTTCTGAAAGTCGTCACACCGGAGACTAAGGCGGAGGCCTTCAAGCATTTAGTCCCCAACGCCTTATGGTGGTTTCGATGGGGAGCCCTGGCCACCTGGGTTTTCGGCGCTGCCTTGCTCATGAATCAACATCGGATGGGGAGTGCCTTTTTATTGCAGGGGCCAGATGCCGTCATCGGCATGGGCGCCTGGCTCGGCACCATTATGTTGTTGAACGTCTGGGGAATCATTTGGCCCAATCAGAAAAAGGTGCTGGGCATGAAAGAAGCCACGCCAGAGGAAAAAGCCAAGGCCGGGCGAATGGCGCTCTTGGCGTCACGCACCAACACCATGCTCTCTATCCCCATGCTCTTCTTCATGGCCAATTCAGGCCATGCTTCAGGGCTGTTCTAAGTCAGATAAAAAAAGAACGAAAAACCAGGTGCAAGTAGACAAGGCCGGCTCACAAGAGCCGGCCTTGTTATTGGTGACTCTGTAGAGAGAGGAAAGTATTCGTGAATAACATGGAAACGTGATTATTCCTGCACCACGATGTGGGTGTCGGTTTCTTCAACGCCTGGGATCGTGTGGATTTTGGTCATGATGAGATTAGACAGCGCCCGATCATCAGACGCATTCACTAAGCCAAAAATATCCGGCTGTCCAAAACAGGCATGAGCTTGCTCCACTTCAGGTAACGCTTTTAACGTCGCCAACACATCTTGGGCTTTCCCGGCTTTGACTTTCATTAATATGTACGCTTTTGCTGCCATCGCAACCTCCTGGTTCCAGATCAATGCGCCATACCCATCTTAAAATCTGGGCTTATGTTCTCTAGCCACTGTTCTACCATAGATGATGCTGTGGTTCCATCGCCCAGCTTTCCTCCTTTTCCACTTCATATTGCCGAGGTTCGGCTTCTGCCATTAGGATGGACAGATTCGAGGCCTAGCGTGGTTTAGCATACCTTGATGAGGTTGTCATGCCCAACATCGTTTCCTTAATCCCCAGCGGTACAGAGATGGTCTGCGCACTTGGCTGCTACGAGCAACTCAAAGGCCGCTCACATGAATGTGACTTTCCCCTAAGCATTGGTGACCTCCCAATCTGCACCGCTCCCAACATTTCAGTCGACGGCACCAGCCAGGAGATTCATGAACGGGTGTCCGGCATATTGCGGAATGCCCTGTCGGTCTACCGCGTGGAGGTAGAAACCCTTCGCACGCTCAAACCCGATATCATCGTGACACAGACACAATGTGATGTTTGTGCGGTGAGCTTCACCGATGTGGAACGGGCTCTCAAGGAATCCCTGGAATATCAACCGACATTGATTCCTCTCCACGCCACCAATTTGCAAGGACTGTGGGATGATTTGCTCCGCGTGGCCCAGGGAATTGGGAAAGAACAAGAAGGCCGAGAGCTTCTGGCAAGCTACCAGAGGCGCATCTTGGCAATTTCTGATCGATGCCGAAACGAAAAAACCCATCCTTCGGTGGCCTGCATCGAATGGATGGAGCCTTTGATGGCGGCAGGCAATTGGGTTCCTGAACTAGTGCAGCTCGCCGGAGGTCAGTCGACTTTTGGAGAGCCTGGCGCCCATGCTCCATGGATCACCTGGGAAGCCTTAGCCGAGGCCAATCCCGACATGCTCATCTTGATGCCCTGTGGATTTTCCATGCCTCGCATTGAAGCGG
>JAQBGS010000189.1:0-2755 GCA_032128535.1 Nitrospirota bacterium | reverse complement strand
GCTTGGAGAATGGCGGAGATGACGGCGACCCCATAGGCTCCGGAGGCTAGAACGGAGGGCACGTGCGTGGGATTGAGGCCGCCAATAGCAAAAATAGGCAGGCGACTCGCTCGACAAGCTGTCTCGAGGGTGTGAAGCCCTAAAGGCGGTCCGTACATGCGTTTGGAAAATGTCTCAAAAATCGGACCCAGCACAATAAAATCCGCACCCTCACTTTCTGCCTTTCGTACCTCCTCCACTGAATGGGTTGAGATCCCGATCAGTTTTTCCTGTCCTAACAGACGGCGAGCAAGGGGAAGCGGGAGACTATCGGAACGAAGATGTACGCCATCAGCATCAAGAGCCATCGCAAGATCGATTCGATCATTGACGAACACTTTCCCTTGGTGACGTTTGATGAGAGGCATGAGATGTTGAACCAGTTCAATTAACGGCCGAGTATCCAAATCCTTTTCGCGAATTTGGACCATGCGTACTCCGGCCTCGACGGCCTGGCTGATGATTGAGGAAATTGGCCGCTGAGAAGTGTTGTGCCGGTCTGTAAGAAGATAAAGACGAGGGAGCGAGGTGGTGGACATTCCCGGGGCTAGAGCATGCCTTCGATCGGGCTGCTAGCGGTGGCATAGAGTTTACGGGGGATTCTGCCGGCTTTGAAGGCTAATCGACCGGCATCAACCGCATATCGCATGGCCGTGGCCATCATGATCGGGTCTTTGGCGCCGGCGATGGCTGTGTTCATGAGAACAGCGTCTGCCCCATATTCCATGGCCAAGGCTGCATCAGATGCGGTTCCCACCCCTGCATCGACAATGATGGGCACTTTCACGGTTTCCATAATAATTTTAAGATTGTATGGATTGCGGATCCCTAGTCCTGAACCTATGGGAGCGGCCAGAGGCATGACAGCGGGGCAGCCGATATCCATTAACTTTTGAGCCACAATGGGGTCGTCATTGGTGTAGGGAAGGACGATGAATCCTTCTGCAATTAGAATTTTTGCGGCTTCAATGAGACCAGCCGTATCGGGAAACAATGTGCGTTCATCACCGATCACTTCCAGTTTCACTAAGTCCGAAACACCGGCTGCTCGGGCCAACCGAGAATAGCGGACGGCATCCTCAACGGTATAGCATCCGGCGGTGTTGGGAAGGATCGTGTATTTTTTTGGGTCAATATAGTCGAGTAGGTTTTCTGAATTCTTATCGGTAATATTGACTCGGCGAACGGCCACAGTCACCACGTCGGCTCCAGATGCTTCAATGGCGAGTCGTGTTTCTTCAAAATTCTTATACTTCCCCGTCCCAACCCAGAGGCGGGAACGGAATTCACGTCCCGCGATGATTAAGGGGTCATGCAAAGGATAATTACTCATATCGTTTTCTGCCTCATGAGTGTCTTGGTTGTGGAGAACCACCGCCGATAAAACTTAATATTTCTACCTTGTCGCCCTCTTGCAGATTCCAGGTTGGAAAGTTGGAACGGTCAAGGATTGTGAGATTCACTTCCACGGCCACTTGTTCAGTTCGTAGATCCAACTCTTGGAGAAGAGCGGTCACGGTAAGGGGCACGTTGTACGTTTGCTCTTCTCCATTAACGATGATCTTCATGATGAAATGCTGAGGAATCCCTATCTGAAAACGTGTGCTTGTGGGAAATCATCCTACGGGACCTGTGAAATTCTTGTCAATAAAATGGTTCATGCGTGAGCGCGAATCGCCTTTGAATATAGGGACAAAGACTTATTGATGGTTCACTAGTTTTGTCGCGAGGGGATGGCATACAATGGAGTGTGAGTATTTGAAGCCTATTCTGTATTCGCTCGATTGTTAAGGCGATTCAACTCAAACAATTCATGAATCACGTCAACCAAGATTTGGCTGCCTTGTTTGCTTCAATGGCTGGATTATTGGCCTCCAGAGCTGAAAATCCTTATAAAGTGAAAGCCTATCAACGAGCGGCTGACTCGATTCGAAATCTCCACGAAGACGTCGGTAGCTATGCTGGACGGGGAGAATTGCGGACGATCCCTGGCATTGGTAAAGAATTGGAAATGAAAATCCAGGAGTTTCTTTCGACGGGCCACATTCGAGCCTATGATGAACTCAAAACCCCTCTGCCCGAAACGGTTCGAGAATGGGTCAATCTGCCGGGCTTTTCGGAACCGATCGTGCACGATTTATATTTTCGATTGGGCATGACGACATGGGACGATTTGGAGGCCTTAGCGCAATCGCATCTTCTCCAGACACTCCCTGGGTTAGGAGGACGAAGTGACGAAATTCTTGACGCGATTCGAAGCACGCGATCGGTTGGTCAGCAGGAATAATGGCCGAATGGAATAGGGGGCCAATCATGGACTGCACCATGGTTTCGAAGAGTTAGACAAGAATTAGGAATGGTATCTAGGCAATAACCAAACAGACGTTTTATTGGAAGGGATCAAGATCTCATGGCTATTTCGGCATTCGTGTTAATTGATACGACAGGCAATCATACCAAAAGTGCGTATAAGACCCTGACCCGGATTCAAGGGGTAAAAGCAGTTTTTCCTGTGACCGGGCCCTACGATATAATTGCCCAGGTCGAAGCGGAAACCTTAGAAGAATTGAATGATTTGGTGATGGCCCGTATTCGCGGGGTGGATGGAATTACGAAGACGAATACGGCGATTGTTCTCAATCTCTAGGAAAAAGTGAACAGTAAAAGGTAAAAAGTGAGAAGTAGGAGAGAAGAGTCACTGAATCCTCTTTATCCT
>JAQBGS010000188.1:0-8786 GCA_032128535.1 Nitrospirota bacterium | reverse complement strand
ACGACAGGCTCAATGGCGACCTTTGAGGTGAATGAAGTGCTCGTAGCGACTCAGGGAACATTGCTCTCGACAGGAGGCTCTCATGGGAAGTTTCGTGGGGTGCAAACGGATTCTCGTGCCGTCAAGCCAGGCGATCTGTTTGTGGCTTTAAAAGGGCAGAATTTTGATGGGCATGAATTTATTGGTAGTGCTTGGGAAAAAGGAGCCAAGGGCGTCGTCATTGAGGAGGCTGGCGCGGGCCATGTGTTGAAAGGTTGGCGTCAGAAGCAACGAAATTCTCTCACCGTCGTGCATGTGAAAAACACCCTGCGGGCCTACCAAGACTTGGCGAGCTTTCATCGAGCGCGGTTTTCCATTCCGGTCGTGGCCATCACGGGGAGCAATGGAAAAACCACCACCAAGGAAATAGTGAGTCGAGTGCTGGCGACTCGTTGGCGCGTTCTTCAAACGCAAGGGAACTTTAATAATGCCATTGGTGTTCCCAAAACACTCCTGAGGCTGAATTCCAGGCATCAAGCGGCCGTGATCGAAATGGGTGTGGATCAAGTCGGACAAACGACGCGACTGTGTGAGATCACGCAGCCGACGGTCGGAGTCGTCACGAATGTGGGTCCTGACCATTTGGAGTTTTACAGAACTATGGCGCGCTCGGCGGAGTCCAAGGCCGAATTATTTACTTGGCTTCCCAGTGATGGCGCCGTCATTTTGAATGCGGATGACCGGTATTTCCGTCAGTTTCTTCAAAAAGCCCGGTGTCCGGTTTTTTCCTTCGGGTTGACTCAGCATGCCGATGTGCGAGGAACCAAGCCAGTCTGGGATGGACGGCGCACCGCTTTTCAACTATGGATGCCGAATCGGAAAACAAGCCAACGAACCTCGGTGCGAACCATGGGCTTACATAATATCTCCAATGCGCTGGCCGGGGCGGCGGTTGGCCATGCGTTGGGTCTCTCTACTGTCGACATTGTGGCTGGATTGGGAACGTTTCGTCCGGCGCCCATGCGATCGGAAATCCGTCGGCATGGAGGGGTGATCTATCTCTATGATTGTTATAACGCCAACCCGGCTTCGGTAAAGGCCGCGTTAGATGTGTTGGTTGAATTGGATCCTATGCGAAGAACAATTGCCGTTCTTGGCGATATGCTGGAACTCGGACCCAAAGAAGGGCAGTTTCACCAAGAGATCGGTCGCTATGCTGCGCAGAAGCAGGTTCACCATGTGATCGCCTGTGGAGCCTTTGGCCCCATGATGCAAAAAGGGGCGCTGACTGTTCGGAAGAGCATGCCGGTCACGGTCGTCAAGGATGCGGTAGCAGCAGGGGAATGTTTAAAAGCGTTGGTGAAGCGTGGTGATATCGTTCTGATTAAAGCCTCACGAGGGGCTCAAATGGAACGGGCATTCGATGCGGTTCGCGCAATCGGGAAGTCGTAGGAAGTCACTCTTTATGCTGTACCTTTGGCTGTATCCTCTTCATAACGAGTATGCGATTTTTAACGTCTTTCGCTACCTCAGTTTTCGCATGATTTATGCGGCAATAACGGCCTTTCTTATTGTGTTTTTTTTGGCACCGCCCGTGATTAAGAAATTGCAAAAAATGGGATTAGGGCAAAAGATTCGGACCGATGGTCCGCAATCGCATTTTGGGA
Organism: Nitrospirota bacterium; assembly: GCA_032128535.1. Classification (GTDB taxonomy): domain Bacteria; phylum Nitrospirota; class Nitrospiria; order Nitrospirales; family UBA8639; genus Nitrospira_E. The sequence goes on along the minus strand of JAQBGS010000188.1, from coordinate 7,140 downwards.
AATCCGGGACACCAACCATGGGAGGCATGCTCATTCTGTTTTCGGTGATATTAACCACGTTGTTATGGGCGGATATTTCTAATTTTAATGTTTGGTTGGTTCTCTTGGCCATCGTCGGGTTTGGCCTGATTGGGTTTGTGGATGATTACATCAAAATATTACGAGGAGAGTCCAAAGGGTTAACGCCTCTGCAAAAGTTTATCGGCCAGCTAGGTGTGGCGATAGGAGTGGGATTGTTTTTTTATCTGTCCCCCGCCTATTCGACCGAACTCAGTGTCCCATTTTTTAAGAATTTCACGCCTGATCTGGGCGTGTTCTACATTCCCTTTGCGGTTTTAGTCATTGTGGGATGTTCCAATGCCGTGAACTTAACGGACGGGTTGGATGGTCTGGCTGTGGGGCCAGTGATCATTGCCGCTATGGCCTATACGGTCGTTGCGTGGGCGGTGGGCAATCGATTGGTTTCAGAATATCTGTTGATTCCGCATATCGAAGGGGCAGGCGAATTAGCTGTGTTGACGGCATCCATTATTGGTTCCGGTCTGGGGTTTCTCTGGTTCAACACCTATCCTGCGTCGGTATTCATGGGAGATGTGGGATCGTTACCACTTGGTGCAGGGCTTGGAACGGTCGCCGTGGTCTGCAAGCACGAACTGTTATTGGTGTTGGTTGGTGGCGTCTTTGTCATGGAAGCCGTATCAGTGATTTTTCAAGTGATCTCTTTTAAATCGCGTGGGAAGCGAATTTTTCTTATGGCGCCGCTGCACCATCATTTTGAGATGAAGGGGTGGGAAGAGCCCAAAGTCGTGGTGCGTCTGTGGATCATTGCGATCATTTTAGGATTATTGAGCATCAGTACATTGAAGTTACGGTAAATATAGGCCCTCGGTGAAATTCTCTGGAGTCATGGACACAATGAGCGCCACTCCGGTGGTTCCAATGACCAATTGGAAGGAGACGAGCGTGACGGTATTTGGGATGGGGCGCAGTGGTTTGGCTGCCGCCGATCTTCTCTTGGACCGCGGTTCGACGGTCACGCTTGTGGAGGAACATCCACGCCAAGATCTTGAGGTTGCGAGAGACGCCTATGGCCAACGTGGGGCTCGTGTCTGTTTCGGGGGTGATCTTGAGCCCGCGTTGAGCCACGCTGATCTACTGGTGGTGAGCCCAGGTGTGCCGAAAGAGCATCCGTTTCTTGTCCAAGCCTCTCAGCAAAACATTCCGGTCATTGGAGAAATTGAATTAGCCGCCTGGTTTTTGAAGGCTCCCATTATTGCGGTCACCGGAACGAACGGAAAAAGTACAACGGTCCGTCTGATTGGGTTGATCCTTCAGGAAAGTGGGAAGCACGTCTTTGTCGGAGGCAATCTCGGCATTCCTCTTTGTGAAGCGGTGCCTAAATCGACGGATCCCTCCCAGGCGACCGACTACGACTACATTGTGGCGGAGGTTTCGAGTTTTCAGCTTGAAACCATTCAGCAATTCAAACCCTGGATTGCGGCTTTGTTGAATGTGACGCCTGATCATCTTGATCGACATCCCACTCAAGACGATTATCAGAACGCGAAACGCCGGATATTTGAAAATCAAACCGGGCAGGATTGGATGATCATCAATGCCGACGACTCTATCGTGAAGGACATGGCACGGAATGCTCAAGCCGGTCTGTGTGAGTTTAGTCTCCGGCATGAAGTGCCACAAGGGATGTATTGGGATGGAACGGTGATTCGAGGGCGACTGGAGGGAAGGCAGGAAATCCTTTTCGATCGTGACGATATCCCGATGCGCGGACAACACAATATCTCGAATGCGATGGTGGCGATCACCGTGGGACTGCTCTGTGGATGTTCTCGAAAAGATATCGTCAAGGCGCTGCGGCGCGTTCCCACGTTTGAACATGCCTTGGAGCCTGTTCGAACATGGAAAGGTGTGACCTTCGTGAATGATTCAAAGGGGACGAATGTGGATGCCACGCTCAAGGCTTTGCAGAGTTTCGATGAATCGATTGTGTTGATTCTTGGCGGCAAAGATAAAGGAGGAGACTTCACTCGCTTGTTAGAGGCCAAGCCTCATGCCGTGAAGGGTATAGTTCTCATAGGCGAAGCGGCCCCTCGGATTTTTGAGGCGCTGGAAGGGAAAGTGCCCATGAGTCGTGCCACAAATCTTGAGGATGCCGTTTCACAAGCTGTTGCGCTGGCGTCGAGTGGAGATGTGGTGTTGTTTTCTCCGGCTTGTGCCAGTTTTGACATGTTTCGGAATTACCATCATCGCGGACTGGAATTCAAACGTATTGTCCAGGAGCTTCAATAAGTGAGTCTGCCTATGTTGCTGCGACGGAAGAATGCACATCGAGATTCCCGTGCCTGGGCGGACTTATTTCAAGGGCATATGGCTCTGGGCCGACGACGAATTGATCCGTTGATTGTAGGGATTACCGTCGCCCTGTCCCTAGGCGGGCTCATCATGGTGTTTAGTGCAAGTGGCGTGGTGGCGGAAATGAAATATTCGGATTCTACCCATTATCTTCAACGCCAAATTATCTGGATGGTGTTGGGCTTTGTCGTGCTCTTTGTCGGATCTCAAATTGATTACCAACAATGGAAGGAATGGGTTCCCTGGATTGTGATGGGATGCGTGGGCGGGTTGCTGTTGGTCTTGGCGGTCGGACTTCAAATTAATGGAGCCCGGCGGTGGCTGACTTTTGGATTTTTTTCTATACAACCGACGGAAATGGCCAAGCTGGCCGTGGTTATGTATCTGGCAGCGTTTCTGTCGAATCCGAATCGTCGTGTGACGGATTGGCGACGGGGGTTTCTCCCCCCCGTTGTGGTGGTCAGCAGTCTGTGTTTCTTAATTGTCGTGGAGCCTGATCTGGGCAGTATCGTGGTGATCGGCTTGGTTTTCGTCTGCATGATGTTTTTGGCGGGGGCGAGGCTGCGACATTTGGCATGCTTAGGTTTGCCGATGATCCTAGGATTTCTTGCCCTCATTGTGTTCAGCCCGGAGCGATGGGAGCGATTCACGACGTTTCTCAACCCGTTTCAGGACCGAGAAGGCGCAGGCTATCAATTAGTGCAATCCCTCTTGGCCTTGGAAAACGGCGGAGTCTTTGGCGTGGGTCTTGGGCAAGGTAAGCAAAAATTGCTGTATCTCCCGGAGGCCCATACTGACTTTGTGCTGGCCTTGGTTGGGGAAGAGTTGGGGCTGATGGGCACATTAGGATTATTAAGCTTGTTTGTCATTCTTGTCTTTAAAGGATTCCGAGTGGCGGCGTTAGCGCCCGATATGTTTGGACGGTTTCTCGCGCTGGGGATCACGTTGCTGCTGACGATGCAAGCGATGATCAATGCGGGAGTAGTCAGCGGAATGTTGCCGACCAAGGGTCTTACGCTGCCTCTCGTGAGTTACGGCGGGTCTTCCCTGCTGACCACGATGTTGGCCATTGGGATATTACTGAGTATCGCACGTCAAGGGCGGGCTAGTCCCTAGCCCGGGATTGGAATGAGAGTGGTGATTGCCGCAGGTGGAACCGGGGGGCATATGTATCCCGCTATTGCGTATGCGAAAGCCTTTCAACTGCGCGATCCAGATGGAGATATCCTGTTTATTGGAACAGGTAAGGCGGTCGAGCAGAAAATTCTCAGTCAAGAAGGATTTCCTGTTGAGCCCATTCAGGTGGAAGGGTTTGTTGGGAAGAGTCTTGTGAGTATGCTTCGCGCCCTTTGGCTGCTCCCTCAATCTCTGTGGCGGGCCATACACATACTGCGATCTCAAAAAACTGATTTGGTCATTGGGACAGGCGGATATTTCAGCCCGCCGGTCGTCGTTGCGGCTTGGTTGCTTCAGATTCCTCGCGTGATCTTGGAACCGAATGCGATGCCCGGATTGGCGAATCGTCTCTTGGGGCCGTTGGCCAATCGCATCTTTTTGGCCTTTGAGAGTGCGAAGTCATTTTTTTCTTCATCCAAAATCCGGGTCATTGGAACGCCCATCCGTCAGGCCTTTGTTTTGGATCACCCTCCGGCGCTTCCGCAACGGGTAGGACATATTTTAATTTTTGGAGGAAGCCAAGGTGCACAGGCGATTAATTCTGCCATGCTTGGTGCGGTTAAACAATCAGAGGTTCTCCAGAAATCGGTCACGCTGACCCATCAAACCGGAGCTGACGATGATGAACGAGTTCGACAAGGGTATGCGCAGCTAGGTGTCCAGGCGGATGTTCAGACATTTTTGTTTGATATGCCCAAGGAGTTGGCCAAAGCGGATCTTGTGATTTGCCGGGCGGGAGCCAGCACGCTTGCTGAACTAGCCGCCTATGGGAAGGTCGGGATTCTGATTCCGCTACCCCATGCCACGCACAATCATCAAGAAATGAATGCGAGGGCGATGGAAGAGGTCGGGGCCGCGCGGATGTTGCTGCAATCAAATCTGAACGGACAACGATTAGCAGAAGAAATTGAACGTCTCATGCGGGACATTCCTGGCTTGCAGGCCATGGCTGGGCGAAGTTGGGAGGCGCGGAAGGTACACGCGACCGAGCAGATGGTTGGCGAATGTCTCGCTCTGGTTCATCACTCATAGCAAGAAGTGTCAGGTCAATATCGAATGGGAAGTTCTCATGTTTACCGCAAGCATAATGGGTCCATTGTCCATCTTTAATCATGAGGAAGGATGCGTACCGGGAATGAAGGGAGTGCCTGTTAAGAGATGATACAGGAGGTTGGCGTTGGCGATCTTGCTGACCACGATGTTGATTGTGAATGTTTTCGAGTCTCGGAATCACGTCGAGGAAACCAAGGCCCTGTCATGAGACAACCACCATGTGACTTCTCTGACCATAACGAGTTGGTCGTCGGGCTACCTGACATGCCTTTCCTTACCTCTGGGAGCCTAGGCAATTATGTTTCGAAAAATTCAACACATTCACTTGGTTGGAATTGGTGGGAGTGGGATGAGTGGTATTGCGGAGGTGCTTTTGACATTAGGTTATAAGGTGACCGGTTCTGACACAGGGTATTCCGATAGCATTCGCCGGTTAGAGGAAATGGGTGGGACCGTGTATATCGGGCATCATGAATCGCATATTGAAGGGGCGCAGGTTGTCGTCATGTCGTCGGCTATCGCGAAATCCAATCCGGAAATTCATGCGGCACGAGCCAAGGTGATTCCAGTCATTCCGCGGGCAGAAATGTTGGCCGAATTGATGCGCTTGAAGTTCGGCATTGCCATAGCAGGAGCTCACGGTAAAACCACCACCACTTCCATGGTGGCCACGATTCTGGCCCAAGCCGGGCTCGATCCGACATTTGTGGTGGGCGGGAAAGTGAATGCCATGGGGACTCATGCTCGGTTGGGGCGTAGTGACATCCTTATTGCCGAGGCCGATGAAAGTGACGGCTCGTTTTTGCGGTTGTCTCCGTCCATCGCCGTGGTGACCAATATGGACCGGGAACATCTTGAGCATTATGGAAGTATGGATCGACTGCAGGAAGCCTTTCTGGAATTTATCAATAAAATCCCATTTTATGGGGCGGCGATCCTCTGCGCGGATGATCCCTGGATTCGCGGCATCTTGCCTCGTGTGGTGAAACGCTATCTGACCTTTGGCATCAGTGATTTTTCTGGTGTGCTCACGCCGGATTTATTCGCGACTGATATTGAATCAAAAGCGCTGGGCGTCGAATTTCGCGCACATTATCGTGGACAAAAGATTGGGCCGTTCCGCGTTCGCATCCCCGGTGTTCACAATGTATCGAATGCGTTGGCGGCGATGGGCGTGGCCTTGGAATTGGAGGTGCCGGTGGATCTTATTCGATCAGGTCTGGCGGCGTTTTCCGGTGTGGAACGCCGGTTTCAAATTCGAGGTGAAAAAAACGGGATTATGGTCGTGGACGATTATGGCCATCATCCTACCGAAATCCGTGCGACATTGGCGGCGGCACGATCCACCTGGTCTCGGCGGTTGGTTGTCGTCTTTCAACCTCATCGATATTCCAGAACGAGGGACTTGGTGGATGATTTTGCAAAAGCGTTTGAACAAGCCGACGTGGTCTATGTCTTGGATATTTATGCAGCGGGCGAGGAGCCCATCCCTGGGATTGACGGAAAGACGCTGGTCGAAAAAATTCGTGGTGCGGGTCATCCTGGCGTTCATTGGGTCAATGGTGACCCCGGATTGGTGAATCGGCTGCGAGATGACCTGAAGGAAGGTGATGTGTTGATGACCCTAGGCGCTGGGGATGTGTGGAAAGTGGGCAAGGAATTCTTGGAGACGGCAAGAGAATAGATCGAGATTTGATGGGGGACGACGAACGAAAAAGGAATCATTTTGCGAGAGCCACCAACCCGAGAACAACTTCGCCGTGCACTTACTCTGGTGGAAGGCGAGATTCGGTGGCACGAGCCATTGGCCCCGTTGACGTCACTCCAAGTTGGGGGCCCGGCTGACGTCTTAGTGATTCCTTCTGATGTGGAGGATGTGATTCGTGTGGTTCGTGGGGCTCGGATGAGCCACATTCCTCTGATGGTATTGGGTGGAACGAACGTGATCATTCGAGATAAGGGCATTCGCGGCATGGTGATGCAACTGAAGCACTTAACGCATATTCAAGAAGAAGGCGACCATTTGGTCTACGCGCAGGCTGGTGTGAGGCTGCCGCGACTGATGCAATTTGCCCTTGGGCGGAAACTGTCTGGGATGGAATGGGCGGCAGGGATTCCAGGAACCGTGGGTGGTGGGGTGGTCATGAATGCGGGAACTCGCTTAGGTGAGATGCAAGATGTCTTGCACGCGGTTGATTTTGTCACGATCAATGCCAACCGGAAGCGAATAGAGGCCGCGACACTCACGTTTCTGTATCGAAAGACCAGGCTTCCTAAAGGAATCGTCCTGGGGGCTTGGCTACAATTAAGGTCTGCTGCGAAAGCCACGATTCAATCTGCGACAAAACAGTATCTCCAATACCGAAAGGCCACACAACCCTTGGCTCTGCCCAATGCCGGATCGGTTTTCAAGAATCCCACTAGAGATTCCGCCGGACGTTTGATAGAGGCGGCGGGCTTGAAGGGGTTGCGAATGGGCGATGCCGAAGTGTCCACCAAACATGCCAATTTTATAGTGAATAGAGGAGCAGCAACGGC